>NZ_SSHN01000007.1:0-250757 GCF_004804295.1 Vibrio sp. H11
TGACTGCGCCACAGCACTTCAGCGATGTCAGCCATCCCCATCGGGGCGCCTGGGTGACCAGAGTTAGCCTGTTGTACACCATCCATGCTCAGCGCGCGGATTGCGTTAGCCAGTTGTTTGCGGTTCATAATAGATTCCGTAATCGTTAGGATTTTAAAGTCAGAAATGATTAGGGGAAGCGGGCGCTTCCCCTAATGGGATTCAGTTTGGCTGATTAAAGCTTAGCTTCGATCATCGCTTCCAGTTTGCCCTGGTCTACAGCGAAGTTACGGATACCTTCAGCCAGTTTTTCTACCGCCATTGGGTCCAGGTTGTGCTCCCACAGGAACTCGGAGTGGTTCATGGCTGCCGGACGCTCTTGCAGTTCAGTGGTCGCAACCAGTTTCTCTTCAACCACACCTTCAGCCGCTTCCAGATCAGCCAGCAGCTGTGGAGAGATAGTCAGGCGGTCACAGCCAGCCAGTTCCAGGATCTCGCCGATGTTACGGAAGCTTGCGCCCATCACAACCGTGTTGTAACCGTGCTGTTTGTAGTAGTTGTAGATGTTAGATACAGACAGTACGCCCGGATCTTCCTGAGCTTCGAAATCACGACCTTCTTTCGCTTTGTACCAGTCCATGATACGGCCTACGAATGGAGAGATCAGGAATACGCCAGCTTCTGCACAAGCACGAGCCTGAGCAAATGAGAACAGCAGGGTCAGGTTACAGTTGATGCCTTCTTTTTCCAGTACTTCCGCAGCACGGATACCTTCCCAGGTAGAAGCCAGTTTGATCAGGATGCGGTCGTTGCTGATGCCTGCATCGTTGTACATTTTGATCAGTTTACGTGCTTTCTCGATGCTGCCTTCAGTGTCGTAAGACAGACGTGCGTCAACTTCTGTAGAGATACGGCCAGGGATAGTTTTCAGGATCTCTTTACCGATGTTCACTGCCAGCATGTCACAAGCTTCTTGTACTTGCTCTGCTTTGTCGCTGGTTTGTGATTTTGCGTATTCGATCGCTTGATCAATCAGAGGTGCATATTCTGCAATTTGAGCGGCTTTAAGAATTAGAGAAGGGTTGGTTGTTGCATCTTCAGGCTGGTACTTTTTGATTGCGTCAATTTCACCTGTGTCCGCGACAACAGTCGTTAGTTTACGTAGTTGCTCTAATTTGTTGCTCATTTCGATCATCCTATTTCTTTTCGGCTAGCCAGCAAAAACTGGCAGGTGCAAGCGGGTTAGCTAAGCGCAGCGCCACGTTCTGACGTCACTTCTTATGACTAACTCAATGTTTTCCAGCGACCGAGCAACTGCAATGAACATTTGCTCGTTCGTTGAGTAAATGATGTACCCATATTTAACGTATCCGGCCTAAATAATCAATCGGGATTTGGCTATTGTGAGGGGTTTTGACGAGTTATTTTACACAGCGCTGGATCAAGCCAGAAAAGAAACGTTTGCCTGATCGGCAGCGGCCCTGGAGTGATGAAAAAGAGCGCACGCTTTAGGGTGAGAAAATGTAACCATAGTGAGCAAATGTTGCATGTCTATTGTGTCCTGACATATGCTATACCCATGAGCAGATGCTGCGCCACAGCGGCATTATGACCACATATATCATCAAGGTTATACAATAGGGTAAGCGGGTATGGGCAGTTCCAGCCAGGATATTTCGTCTGAAAGCAGTGATTTATTGACCGAAGTCGCCGTCGCGTATTATCAGGACGGTGCGACTCAGGAAGAGATTTCGAGAAAATTTTCGATTTCACGTGCCAAGGTAGGGCGGATGCTGAAACAGGCGCGCGATGAGGGCATTGTTGAGATCACCGTGAAGTATCACCCGGTATTCAGCGCCAAAATTGAGCAGCGCCTGATAGAACGCTTTGGCGTTAAACGTGCCCTGGTCGCGCTGGATCAGCCCACAGAAGAGTTACAGCGTCAGCAGGTATCTGGACTGGTATCGAGTTATCTCAACAGTACTTTGAAAAATGGTATGGTGGTCAGTATCGGTCAGGGGCGTAACGTGTCGGCGGTCGCCCATCATATCGGCGTGATCACGCCACGCGATTGTAAGTTTGTCTGCAGTATTGGTGGTATTCACCCGCGCGGCGGTATGTTCAATGCCGACCATATTTGTCGCCAGATGGCGAAGAAATACGGTGGTACCTCAGAAACCCTCTATGCTCCGGCTTATGCGGAAAACCGCGCCCAGAAACTGGCGTTTATGCAAAATGAAACGGTGAAACAGACCCTGGATCTGGCGCGTAAAGCGGATATTGCACTGGTTGGGATCGGTGATATGAGTGAAAACAGCTATATGGTCGATTTGGGCTGGTTTACTCCCGATGAAGTGGTGCAGTCGCGCTTGCAGCAGGGGGTGGTCGGGGACTTTGCCGGCTATGATTTTTTTAACGTGCATGGTCAAATCGCCGACACCGTGATGAGTGACCGGATTATCGGTTTGGGGATTGAAGAGTTTCGGCGTATCGCTGAGGTGATCGCGATTGCGGCGGAAAACAGCAAACCGCTTGCACTGCTGGGCGCGCTGCGCACCGGAGCGGTGGATGTGGTCGCCACCAGTGTCAGTAACGCGCTGACTGTATTAAACCTCGATGAACAAATGTTCGGTCTGGATACAAAGTCGCAGCTTTGACTGACCGGACGGTGAAGTGACAGCCGTTGTGCCAGTTTTGTAGCGGCGAAAATGGCACACCATTTATTGATATATAGAACAGTATTCTACATTCTAATTGCTTGATTTTATGGGTGTAAACCTGAACCTATCCTTTATCGCTCCGACCTGAATGTTGCAGGGGCAAGATGCAAACATGCGCTTAAAAGATTGAAAATTCGGTCATTTTGTATAAATATGAGCACGAAATTGCAGTTCTCCAGGAAAGGGAGACTGAAAAATCTCATCGTTATTGGTGTAGATTCAGTCCGGGATCTTCGTGTTTAGCATGACGTTTCTGCCACAGATTAGCGACTGAGTGGAGTTAAGGAAAACGAATCAACCAAGATTAAGAGTTTGCGTAAATTACGTATCCAACTCTCATTTCACCTAACTCACATTTGCTATTTCACACCATACATTTCATAACATAATGGAATAATAATACCGTTAATATAATAAGGAGCTTTTATGTACCAGGCACTAAGGAATGGGCTACTGGCGTTGGCTGTTGTTTTTTCTGCTTCAAGCATGGCTGAAAACTACACCATAGGCACCGGTAGTCAGAGTGGTACTTATTACCCGCTGGGCGGCATGCTGGCAAAAATCTGGAGTGAAAACCTGCCTGATTTCAACATGCGTGCGGAAGTGACAGCGGCTTCTGTCGAAAATACGATTAAGGTTTCAACCAACAAGCAGTTAGCCGGTATTGCACAGGGTAACGTTGTACTGCAAGCCTTTGAAGGAACGAAACCTTTCCCGCGTAAGATGGACGTTGCGGTTCTGTTTGCGCTTTATCCCAACGCGGTACAGTTCATTGTACCGGCCAAATCGGACATTCATTCGGTTGCTGACCTGAAAGGCAAACGCGTTTCCCTGGGTGCGCCTGGCTCAGGTACCCGTGTCAGTGCAGTTAATATTCTTAACACCCTGGGCGTGTCAGAAGATGACATCAAGCCTCAGTCTCTAAACTACACTGCGACCACCAGTGCGATTGCTAACAACCAGATCGATGCTGGTGTAATCGTCGGCAGCGTGGGTGTCGGGGCGATTACTGAACTGGCGCTGACGCGTGATATTCGTGTCCTGAGCTTCAGCGAAGAAGAGCTGGCCAAGATTGCCGCTGCGTATCCTTCTTACCTGGAACTGGATGTGCCGGCAGAGGCTTACAACAAGGTTCCTGCGTTTAAAGTGCCTGCGGTATGGAACGTACTGGTTGTGAACAAAAACCTGAGCGAAGACATGGCGTATCAGATGACCAAAGCGGCATTTGACCACATCGATGAGATTCGTCAGGTGCTGGGTGTGACTAAGTTCACCACCATTGAAAACATGACGAAGCTGGATGGTGTTCCTCTGCACCCTGGCGCAATGAAATTTCTGCAGGAACAACAGAAGTAAATTATCAGTCATTCACGAGTGATTACTGATAACAAAGTAACGTTACACGGAGTAAGTGATGAGTCAAATTCATCCTGGTAACCAGAAAATTACTGACGTGATACTTTCGATAGCCGCTGTAGCGGCTATCGCTTTATCGGTCTTTCAAATTTGGCAAGGTATCGTTGCCACGCTTTCCGCACCGGTGTTTCGTCCGGTCCATGTCAGTTGGGTTATCGCGATAGCCTTTATGGTTTATCCCACATTTAATGCCAGACACTCACGGCCGGTTTACCTGCTGGGGCGGGTAATTGACCTTGGCCTGGTGATCGCAACCTGCTGGGCATCCACTCAGATTGCCTTGTTTGATTATGATGATATTAGCTTTCTGCTCGATGGGTTAGGCACCGTCGATCAGGCCGCCGGTGTGGTGCTGATTGTGATGCTGCTCGAAGCCACCCGGCGTACCGTCGGGCAGGTGATGGTAGTGATCGCGGCACTGTTTCTGGTGTACGCCATGTTTGGTGATGTCCTGCCGGATAATGTCGCCAGTAAAGGCTTCAGTATCGAAGAGATCGTGCGTTTCCATATTTACTCCACCAATGGGGTATACGGCGCGCCACTGGCAATTGCAGCCGGTGTGGTATTTATCTTTGTCCTGTTTGGCGCCTTCCTGCAAGTGACCGGTGCAGGCCAGTTCTTTATCGATATGGCGTTTGCCGTGGCCGGTAAATACCGCGGCGGCCCGGCGAAAGCGAGCGTGGTCGCTTCGGCGGCATTAGGCTCGATTTCCGGTTCAGCAATTGCTAACACGGTGACCACCGGCTCGTTAACCATCCCGATGATGAAAAAGCTTGGCTACAAGCCGGAGCAGGCCGCAGGGATTGAAGCGGCGGCGTCGACTGGTGGGCAGATCATGCCGCCGGTTATGGGAGCCGGGGCGTTTGTTATGGCGCAGTTTACCGGTATTCCGTACAGCGATATCTTGCTGGTATCGATTGCACCGGCAATCCTTTATTTCGCTTGTACCTTGCTTTACGTCCACCTAATGGCCTGTAAGCTTGGTTTACAGGGCATGACTGTCACCGAGCAAATTTCTAAAGTGCTCAAGGATGGCTGGCACTATCTGCTACCGCTGATTCTGATCACGGCGCTGCTGATGATGAGCTATTCACCGGTGTTGGTGGGTGTTATCGGCTGTGTGGCTATTTTGCTTGCCGCGATGACCCGTAAACACAGCCGCATCAGTTTTAAATTGTTTATCGAAGGCCTGAAAGAGGGCGCGCTGATGGCGATTCCGATTTCGGTGGCTTGTGCGACAGCGGGTATCGTGGTGGGTGTGGTCGGTCAAACCGGTATCGGTCTGCAATTTACTCAGTTTCTGATCGCGTTGTCGGGTGGCCATTTATGGTCGGCGCTGGCTTTGATTGCAGTGGCTGCGGTCATTCTCGGTATGGGCCTGCCGGTAACGGCTGCTTATATCGTATTGTCCATTATGGCTGTTCCGGCGCTGATGGATTTCGGCCTGGGTATGTTGACCGCACACATGATCGTGTTCTGGTTGTCGCAGACTTCTAACGTGACGCCACCGATTGCGCTGGCTGCCTTTGCCGGGGCGGGTATTGCCAATGCATCACCGATGAAGTCGGCAGTGCAGGCCTTCAAACTGGCGCAGGGCTTCTTCCTGATCCCGGCCATGATGGCATTTTCCGGCCTGATCTGGATTGATGGCGAACCGGTGCATTTTGCTATCGGGGTTATTTCAACCATCAGTCTGTTTGTTGCCTTTGCCGGCGGTATTGAAGGTCGTCTGTTCTCGCCACTGCAAAGCTGGCAACGTGCCGTGTTGTTGGTCATGGCATTATGCGTGCTGTTTTTGTCGGATATATACCGTCTTGCCGCACTGGTGGTGATTGTTGCAGTATGTCTGCTAAATTACCGTCAGCCTGAACAACCGGCTTCCCACGCATCGTGATAACAGGGTAAGTGTTCGCGTTAAACGTGGTTAATTTCGTTCAATGCTCCAAATAAAAGATAAATGCCGTTCACCCAGTGAACGGCATTTTTTTATCGCTTGTGCAGCCCGATGATGAAACGATGGCTACAGCGCTTATTGCTATTTCAGAACTCTTGTTATTTCAACGCTATTCTGATGTCAAAGTACCAATCGGCAGGTCGTGATTTGAACCCCATTCAGTCCAGGAACCGTCGTACACGGCCAGGTTGTGATAACCACACAGCGCAGCAGCCAGAAGGACAATACAGGCGGTGACACCTGATCCGCAGCTGAACAGGTATTCGTCGGCTGATTGCGGCAACGCCTGCTGCAAAATCGGCTTGAGTTCGGCAACTGGTTTGAACTTATGACCGTTCATCAGTACGGCGAATGGCAGACAGCATGAATTCGGGATATGGCCGCTGCGTACACCCGCACGCGGCTCTGGTACCTGACCGGAAAAGCGGGCATGAGAGCGGGCGTCGACTGTTTGGCTGGCTGGATCATCGAGTTTGCTCAGCACGTAACCGGCATCAACAAAGTAAGCCGGGTCGAGCGGGCGGTTAAAATCGCCTTTTTCTGCTGACTGAGCGTAATCTTGCGCGACAGCGTAACCTTGTGTTTTCCACTCAGTCAGACCACCATCGAGTATGTAGACCTCGTTATGGCCGAATGCTTTGAACATCCACCACGCCCGTGGCGAGGCAAACGTACCACTGTTGTCATACACGACCAGAACCGAATCTTGATTAATTCCCAGCTCTTGCGCTAAGCGGTTGAAACGCGCTTCACTTGGCATCATGTGCGGTAAACTCGCATCAGGATCGCAGAACACGCTATCGTAATCGAAACGGCGTGCACCTGGGATTGTGTTGATTTTGTCTTTTTCCGGTTCAGCAGGAATTTGAAAATCGATACTGCTATCTAGCACGACAGTGCGTTTGTCATTAAGGCGTTCGGCCAGCCAGGCCGGAGTGACAAGAGGAGACATGCGACGCTTTCCTTATTGAGCGCGGGCCAGGAGCCCGCAATGGGTTGACCTTTAGAGGGTACTCAATTCAACGCTGGAAATAAATGAAAACAGGCGCTTAATAGCGCGCCTGTTTAGAATGGAGAGCAGGTTAGGGCTGGCTGCCGCACACCGGGCAGCTAGGCTGCTTCATCAGTTTCATTTCGCGCCATGACATGGTCATCGCGTCGAGCAGCAGAATTTTGCCTTGCACTGAACGGCCATATCCGGCGATGACTTTGATGGCCTCAAGAGCCTGCACTGCGCCAATAATACCCACTACCGGCGCCATCACGCCTGCTTCGACGCAGCTCAAAGCTGCATCGCCGAACAAAGCACTCAGGCATTGGTAACAGGGTTCATTGTCCTGCTGGTAGGTAAAGACGCTGACCTGACCTTCCATACGAATCGCGGCCCCGGAAACGAGCGGGGTTTTGCTCTGATAGCAAAGGCGGTTAAGTTGATTACGGGTCGCGACGTTATCTGAGGCATCCAGCACTAGTGTGTGACGGGTGATGAGCGTTTGCAGCGCTTCATCATTGAGTCTCTCGGCCAGAGTATCCACCATCAGGTGCGGATTAAGTTCGCGCAATGACTGCGCGGCCGATTCTACTTTAAGCCGGCCGATATCCGCGTCATGGTGCAGTACCTGGCGCTGCAGGTTTGAGAGCTCAACTTTATCATCGTCAATCAGGGTCAGTTTACCGATGCCGGCCGTCGCCAGATACTGGCCGGCGGCACAGCCTAACCCACCGGCGCCGAGGATCAGCACTGAACACTGTTTGAGCGCTTCCTGACCCTCAAAATCAAACTGTTTCAGGATGATTTGACGGTTGTAGCGCAGCATCTCTGCATCGCTGAGAATGTCCACCATGGCTCCTAGTATAGGGTTGCGTTAAACAGCTGGATATTGACGGTTTCACCGGCTTCGACCCGGCCACGTTCACGCTCCAGTACCACGAAACAATTAGCAAGGCTCATTGAGCGGAAGGCTCCTGAGCTCTGGTTACCTGTGGTCTCCACGAAAAACTGACCGTTTTCGATGCTGTAAATCCCGCGCTGATAATCGGTGCGGCCCGGTGCTTTTTTAAAGGTAGTGCGGGTTGTGGCTGGAATGGATTGCGGCGCTTGCCACTCGGTATGCCCCGCCAGTTTGGCCAGCATTGGTTGTACTAACACGTACATGGTTAACACGGCGGAAACCGGGTTACCAGGCAGACCACAGAACCACGCGTTTTGCAGCGAACCGAAAGCGAACGGTTTACCCGGCTTAATCGCCAGTTTCCAGAAGCCGATTTCACCCAACTGCTCAAGGATATCTTTGGTGTAGTCGGCTTCACCGACGCTGACGCCGCCGGAAGTAACGACTACATCGGCCAGACTTTGCGCTTTCTCAAACGTCGCTTTGAGTGTTTGCGGGCAGTCAGGAATGGCGCCGAGATCAATCGCTTCGCATCCGAAGTTCTCAATCAAAGGTTTGATACCGTAACGGTTGCTGTCGTAGATTTGACCAGCTTGCAGCGGTTCACCCAGTGGCTTGAGCTCGTCACCGGTTGAAAAAAAGGCCACTTTAGGTTTCTGGTAAACGGTGATTTGGCTAACGCCGAGTGTGGCAATCATTGGAATATCGCGTGGTGTCAGACGGGCACCACGGCTCAGCACGACGTCATTATGATGAATGTCGTCTCCAGTCGGGCGGATGTTGTCATTATGCGGTACATCTCTCACGCTGAAGGTGACGCCTGCATTGGTCACGCTGGCCTGCTCCTGCATCACAACCGCATCACAACCCGGCGGGATTTGCGCCCCGGTCATGATCCGCACGCAGCTCATCGCCGGCCACTCGCCGTCAAAAGCCTGGCCTGCGAAAGACTTTCCGGCCACAGTCAGTGGCTGGCCCAGCGCCAGCTCTGAACGACGCACGGCATAACCGTCCATGGCTGAGTTATCAAAAGGGGGCACATTGATTGGCGAGAGAATATCCTCAGCCAGCACATAGCCCAGAGCATCAGGCAGCGGAAGTCGTTGCGTGGTCTGAATCGGTTGGATACGCGACAGCATTTTCTCCATCGCATCTTCGATTGGCATTAAGCCGGGTGCGTCACAACAGCCCATGTTTTAATCCTATCATCTTGTATTTTCTGCCTACTTTAGCACACAACTGGCATCAGGCGACAAACTGTCTCTTGGTACGATTCATACGGTTTAGCATCGTCGTTTTAGTGAAAGTGTGAATTATCGTTACAACGGTAGCTATCACTCAGCGTTGTGGGGTTGAGAACCGTCCCGCAGTGCTGATGACAGCTGGCTTGCGTGAATTAAACCCATCTTTAAATTAAGGATGTAATTATTAAAAAATCCGAGTATCCTTGTCTGCCATCCGGAAGGGGTAATTAAGAGGTAAGGTAATGTCAGGTCTTAGCGAATCCGCGAAGTTAGTTAAAGATGCATTGGAGCGTCGTGGTTTGGAAACGCCAATGCAGCCAAATACGATGGGTCGTGAAGAGAAAAAAGAGCGAATCGAACACCATATGCGTGAGATTCTTAACCTGCTGGGGCTCGATTTGACTGACGACAGCCTGGAAGAAACGCCGCATCGTATCGCCAAAATGTACGTTGACGAAATCTTTTCTGGCCTTGATTATCAGAACTTTCCGAAGATTACGGTTATCGAAAATAAGATGAACGTGAGTGAAATGGTGCGGGTTAAAGACATTACCGTCACCAGTACCTGTGAGCACCATTTAGTGACCATCGACGGCAAAGCGGCAGTGGCTTACATTCCACGCGGCAAAATTATCGGTCTGTCGAAGATCAACCGTATTGTCCGTTTCTTTGCCCAGCGTCCGCAGGTACAAGAGCGCATGACCCAGCAAATTCTGGTGGCGCTGCAGGCTCTGCTGCAATCGGATGATGTCGCAGTCACCATTGATGCGACCCATTACTGCGTGAAATCACGTGGTGTGATGGATGCAACCAGCGAGACCACCACCACGGCACTGGGTGGTATTTTCAAGTCCAATCCGGCGACCCGTGCCGAGTTTTTGCATGGCCTGCGTTAAGCGCCAACGCATAAACTGTATATCCAACGCATAAACCAAATAAAAGTTAACTCGAAAAGCGTCTCTGAGCAGGCGCTTTTTTTGTGCCTGTTTTTTCCCTCTTTGGCAGGGCTCGCGCTGTCAATGAACGGTGGAGAGCGAATATAAAAAATCGCCATCCCGTAAGGAATGGCGATTGCTTTGAGTTGATAGTGGATGGCTGTTGTTACCCGATTTTCTGTCAGGCAGCTTCCAGCTCACCTTGCGCCTGATCGAGCAGAGCGAACTCTTCCTCGGCGCTTTTAGCAATCAGGTTGTGCTGACCGACGACGAAGTAGTAGAGCATACCGACGGCGAACAGGACCAGAGTGAACAGGAAGGCACGCACATCGTAAGCGTACACACCAGTCAGGGCGATAATTGACAAGACCAAAGCCACACCTGAAGTGACCACGCCTCCCGGAGTTTTGTATGGACGAGGAATATCAGGACGCTTGATGCGCAGCATAATGTGGCTGGCTGACATCATGGCGTAAGAGATGGTTGCGCCGACAACCGCCATAGACAGAATCAGGTCACCTTCACCGCTCAGTGAGATTATAAAACCCAGAATCGCAGGGTAGATCAGAGCGCGGACCGGCGCTTTGCGTTGGCTGGTCAGTGACAGGTTTTTCGGCAGATAACCGGCACGTGACAGCGCAAATACCAGGCGGCTGTAGCCGTAAATGATGGAGAAGAATGAAGCGATCAGACCGGCCAGACCCAGCACGTTCACGAAGGTCGCCAGTTGTGAGTGGCCGGCAATATTAAGCGCATCAACCAGAGGGACCGCGCTGTCGCCAATCACTTTAGCACCGGCTGCGCCGCTCAGCAGAACGACAACCAGAACGGCAGTGAACAACAGGAATACCATCGCAGCTATAATACCTTTTGGCACATCCTTCTTCGGATCTTTGGCTTCTTCCGCGGCCAGTGGAACACCTTCTACCGCCAGGAACAGCCACATCGCAAACGGCAGTGCAGCCCAGACACCGTACAGACCCATCGGCAGCATCAGATCGCCGCTGGCAGTCGGCTCGATATCAAACAGATTGGCGCTGTTAAATTCAGGCACCAGAGCAACACCGGTCGCCAGGATTGCCAATACCGCCAGGCCACTGATCACCATCATCACTTTTAATGCTTCGCCTACGCCAAAAATGTGAATACCAACAAAAGCCAGGTAGAAGAGGGCATAGACCACGGGGCCGTCAAAGCCAGTCAGCTCATTCACCGCCGAACCAATGAAGATTACAATCGCCGCCGGAGCCAGCGAGTATTCAATCAAAACCGCCAGGCCGGTCAGAAAGCCACCCATCGGGCCCATGGCCTGACGGGCAAAACTGTAACCGCCGCCGGCTGCCGGGATCGCCGCTGACATTTCGGCCAGAGACAGCACCAGTGCCAGATACATGATGCCCATCAGTACGGCGGCAATCACAAAGCCGCCCCAGCCGGCCTGAGCGATACCGAAGTTCCAACCGGCGAAATCACCGGAGATCACATATGAGATACCCAATCCGGCCAGCAGAATCCAACCTGCGGCGCCACGTTTGAGCTGGCGTTGAGCCAGATAATCGTTTGATGTTGTCATACTACTATCCTTACGTTATGACTTTAAAGTTAAAGAGAAAAACTGTGTCTGTTTATGCTCGAGGATGGTGTCATCCGAGCGGTCTTTGAGGCCGACACCGGTCAGTTTGAGACGGCGTGATTCAGCCAACAGATAGAAACATTTCATCGCCGCTGTCTGATAAGGCAGGCCTTGCGGACGTACATTGGAAATACAGTTACGCAGCGAATCTTCCGTGCCGCGATGCGGATGCCAGGTCAGATACAGCCCCAGGCTATCCGGGGAGCTCAGTCCCGGACGTTCACCGACCAGTACCAGCACTTCTTTGGCGTTAATGGCTTCACCGACATCATCGCCGACTGCGACACGGCCCTGATGGACAATGCACAGCGGTGCAATCTGCCAGCTGTTTTTGCTGTCGTTGTGCAACTGTTCAATCAGCGCTTCAATAACGGGTGTGGCGTGATTACTGATGGCATAAGAGGAAAGGCCATCAGCGATGACAATCGCCAGATCGTAAGGTTTGGCGTGTTCATCCGCGTGCTTTTTGAGCTGCTCAATAGACGGCTCGCTCAGCTTACGACCCAGATCCGGCCGCTGCAGATAAGTCAGGCGGTCATCCGCCTGGCTGTGCAGCGAAAAAGCGGGCAGATAAGGCGTCAGCTCTGGCCTGGAGGCCATTGTCTTAACCAGTTGTTGCTCGTCGAGCGGCACGTGTACGGCGTCCATTGCCTGAGCGTGAGAGAGCTGGAAACGCAGCAGCTCCTCTGTCGGGATGCTGGTGCCGACCCGGCCGATACCGATGCGGGCCTGAGTAAACTGGCGTAATTTGTGCCACGGATCCTCGTGGATCAAATGGTTGATAGGGACAACGCTCATACGGCCTCCTTGATTAAGCCCAGCGGCTGGATGAAGTGCGGAGAGATCTCGTCTGACAGCTGTTTACCCTGCTGTTGATTGAAGATTTGCATTTTTTGCAGCCAGGCTTCAAATTCCGGCGCTGGGCGCGAGCCGAGTACCTGACGCGCGTAGAGTGCATCATGGAAAGAGGTGGTCTGATAATTGAGCATGATGTCGTCAGAGCCGGGGATTCCCATGATAAAAGAGCATTCTGCCACACCAAGCAGGGTGAGCAGGTTATCCATATCATTCTGATCGGCGTAAGCATGGTTGGTGTAGCAGATGTCACAGCCCATCGGCAGGCCAAGCAGCTTGGCGCAAAAGTGGTCTTCCAGACCGGCGCGGATGATCTGCTTACCGTCAAACAGATACTCGGGGCCGATAAAGCCGACCACGGTATTGACCAGCAGCGGTTTGAACTTACGTGCCAGGGCGTAGGCGCGCACTTCACAGGTTTGCTGGTCGACGTCGTGATGGCCGTTGGCAGACAGGGCGCTGCCCTGACCGGTTTCAAAGTACATCACGTTGTCACCGACCGTACCGCGTTTCAGGCTCAGCGCGGCATCGTACGCTTCCGCCAGTACGTTGATGTTGACGCCAAAGCCCTGGTTGGTCGCTTCTGTGCCGCCTATCGACTGGAACACCAGATCAACCGGGGCGCCTTGTTCGATCGCTTCAACGGTATTGGTGACGTGGGTCAGCACGCATGACTGGGTCGGGATTTCATAGTGTTGAATCACTTCGTCCATCAGTTTCATCAGTTTGACCGCCTGGCTGACACTGTCGGTCGCCGGGTTGATGCCAATCACAGCATCGCCGTTGCCGTACATCAGGCCATCAAAAATAGAGGCCGCAATGCCGCTCATATCATCGGTCGGATGATTCGGCTGTAAGCGGGTCGATAAGCGGCCCGGCAAACCAATCGTGTTGCGAAACGCGGTCGTGACGCGACATTTTTTAGCCACCAGAATCAGATCCTGATTACGCATGATTTTGCTCACCGCCGCCGCCATTTCCGGAGTAATGCCCGGGCTGACGCGAGTCAGTTCGAGATGGGTCGTGGTTTCCAGCAGCAGCCAGTTACGAAAATCACCCACCGTCAGGTGCGCGATTTCCAGAAATGCCTGAGCATCATGTTCATCAATAATCAGGCGGGTAATTTCATCGCTTTCATACGGGATGAGCGTTTCATTTAAAAAGGTTTTCAGTGGCAGGTCAGCCAGCACCATTTGCGCCACGACGCGCTCTTCGGCGGATGTCGCTGCCACGCCGGCCAGCTGATCGCCGGAGCGCATCGGTGACGCTTTGGCCATCACTTCTTTCAGAGAAGCAAACTGATAGGTCTGGGTGCCTATCTGGTAACGGTAGCGTGAACTCATAAAACCTCTCAGCTTTTGGTTTCGGGGCACGGTAGCGGATGGATAGCAGCCGGGGAGATTCCTGTTTGCTGCGATCTGTTTCGCTGCGGTCCGAACATTGCAAATTGAACTGAGAGAAATAGTGCGAATTGTGTTCCGGTAACATGACGTCAATGCGCAAAGTTAGAATTATCAATAAAAACAATGAGATATATTTTTACGTGCCTAAAGCTGGTGCAAGAGAGTGAAAATGAATTTGATTCAATTGCCACATGAAGGGAATTCATGCGCACCAATAAGGTGCAAGCAGTACAGCTTTGATGTGAACCAACAAGCGCAAAGCCTCAACGCCTGGGAACAGAAGTATAATCAACATGGTGCAGGGCAATTTCATGGCTATCTGGATGAGATTAAGCTGCCCGGCCTGCACTTGTTTGAGGAATTCACCAGTCATACTGTGCATCAGGAGTGCAGTGTCAATCCGAACGCCATTTGGATTGGTTTTTCGATGGACGCGCAACGCCCGAAAGTGAATGGTTTGCAGGCAGCGCCGCACCAATTGATGATTCGTCCGGCACAGCAGCACTTTGACCTGGCGACCCCGGATAATTTTCATATTTTTGGTGTGGTGATTGATCGTGACCTGTTGCTGGAAAATATCCAGTGTGATGACAAGCAGCAGTGGGAGTCGATATCTTTACTGAAAAACCTCAATCCGCAACATGGCTGCTGGTCGCTGGTGGAACTGATCCGGCAGGTGCTGGATACGGAGTCGGTGTTGGGGAAACGCTTGCTGCACTTCTCTTCTGGTCAATCGCCGTCTGGACAATCGCGGTCTGGACAATTGTCGCAAGGTCAGTCGTCACACAGTCAGGCAGCACTGCAGCAAGTGCTGGTCAGTGCAGTGATTGACAGATTAGGGCAGTTTGCGGTCAGTGAACACAATGAGTCGCGCAGTTACGCCACCCGTCGTCAGGCTCTGTTACGTTTGTACCGTCACCTCGATAATAATGGTGATTATCCGATGAGTGTGGCGGAAATGGCCTCGATAGCCTGCGTTAGCCAGCGCACCCTGCAATACTGTTTTGAGCAGGAGCTTGGAGTCAGCCCGATCGCCTTTTTACGTGAATGCAGGCTCAATGCGGTGCGCCGGGCGTTGATCGTCACTGATCAGGAAAAAACCATCAGTGAACTGGCGTTACAGTATGGCTTTTATCATCTCGGGACCTTTAACCAATACTACAAGCTGCTGTTTGGCGAGACCCCGAGCCAGACTCGTGATCGTGCCGATCGCTATGAGCGTGCCGCATTGGTGAAAAGTTTTACGCCGCAACGATAATGTGCGGCGTACAGTTGGCGAGAAACCGGGTTATTGGAACAGTTTCAGGTAGGCACCATAGCCTTGTGCTTGCATCTCTTCTTTCGGTACAAAACGCATCGCAGCAGAATTCATGCAGTAGCGTAAACCGGTCGGTGCCGGGCCATCTTCAAATACGTGGCCTAAATGCGAACGGCCAAAGCGGCTGCGTACCTCGGTTCGGGTGTAAAACAGAGTGTTATCTGACTTGGTAACGATATAAGCCGGATCAATGGGCTGGGTAAAACTCGGCCAGCCCGTTCCGGATTTATATTTATCTGTTGAGGAAAACAGTGGTTCACCGGAGACAATATCGACATAGATCCCCTCTGCTTTATTGTCCCAGTACTCGTTGTTGAATGCCCGCTCGGTGGCATCTTCCTGAGTAACCCGGTATTGCAAGTCAGTCAGTTTAGCGCGGATTTGGTCCTCAGACGGCCGTGTATACACCTTAACTTCACTAATGGCCCGTTTTTCATCAATCAACTGACGCAGTGTTTTCGGGTTATCTTCACGGTCATCGCCGAAGATCTGGTCTAAGTATTGGTCCCGGCCTGAAGCGTAGCGATAGTATTTATAACGCAGCGAACTCTTTTTGTAGTAATCCTGATGATACTCTTCGGCCGGCCAGAATTTTTTGAATGCAATTAATTCGGTTTTCAATGGCTTGTGGAAAATACCTGCCTGGTCAATCTCCTGCATAAAGCGTTCAGCAACCTGCTTTTGCTGCGTATCGTGATAGAAAATAGCCGGGCGGTACTGATTACCACGGTCAACAAAAGAACCACCGTCATCGGTCGGATCAATATGGCGCAAGAAGTGGTCCAGAACCTGCTCATAGCTCAGTTTGTCACTGTCGTAGGTGACCTGAATCGATTCGATGTGCCCCGTGGTGCCGGAAGAGACCTGTTTGTAAGTGGGATTATCTACCGTCCCGCCTGAATAACCGGATACAACATCAATCACGCCGTCCAGTTTCTCCATATCGGACTCGGTACACCAGAAGCAGCCCCCAGCGAGGGTTGCCACTTGCTCATGTTCTGCGTGAGAGGCAGAGGAATGATTGGATGCCTGACTGAAAAAGGACAGGCCTACAGGTAGCGCGACCAGTAAAGCTAGTAAACTTATCGTAATACGTTTCATGACAGTTCTTACTCATGTATTGAACGGATACTCAATAAGAACAGTCGAAGACGGAAAAAATTTCAACCCGGCAACCCGGCACCAGATAGATAGCGGAGGGTATTACCGGGTTCAATGGTTCAGGCCAGTTTAATCAGCTCTTCGACCAGACGATCGATACCGGAAGCGGCCTGAGAAATATTTTCGGCCAGCATATAAGCCGGGGTCGATAGTACGTTGTGCTTTTGATCGAACACAAAATCATCCACCGGACAGGAGACATGCTCGCCGCCCATCTTACGAAATGCGACAGCGGTGTCCGGATCGTTACCTATAGTGCCTTCGACACCGTGTTCGTAAATCATCGGGATGATGGTGGGTGCAATACACAGATAGGCGGCCGGTTTACCTGCCTGGGCAAAAGCGCGACAGGCGGTGGCAACATGGGTATTGATACTGCATTCCGAGCCATGCACGGCAAAGTCGGTCAGATTTTTTGCTGCGCCGAACCCACCGGGTATGAGCAAGGCGTCGAACTCTTCAACTTTAAGCTTGGCCACATCCTCGATTTTTCCGCGCGCGATACGCGCTGATTCCACCAGCACGTTGCGTGTCTCTGCCATCTCTTCACCCGTCAGATGGTTGATAACATGCATTTGCTCAATATTGGGCGCAAAACAGTGCCAACTGGCACCGTGGCGTTCGATGGCATGCAGTGCCAGCACGGATTCATGAATCTCGGCTCCATCAAACACACCACATCCACTTAATATCACGGCTACTTTTTTCATCGATCCATTCCTTTATCTGTTCGGGCAAAACATGCTTGCACTAAGCTGGGACGTCAACATTTTTGCGATCCGCTTTTAAGTTTAGTTTAAGGCTTTCATTATGTTGTCACTGATAGCGGGGGATTTTTGCTCAATCTCGTGAATGATTGTTCATTAATCACGGATCGCTATTCAACATTGCGGATTAATAATCATTGTGGCGAATTTTATCTTTGATGTGAAGCGTGCTAAAACAGTGACCGCTACGGTGCTAGTTGCTGTTATATAAGAAGCTAATGGTTGTTTAAAAAAGCTAATGGTTGTTTTATCAAACAAAGTTGCCGTCTAAGATAATCGTTGTCGTTTTAGAAAATGTCCTGATCCCAGTAAGGGACATCGGCGCCGAGTTTGTCACTGACGAAATCCATGAAAGCGCGCACCTTGAGCGGCAGGTGTTTACGCTCAGGGAAAACCGCGTAGATGGCATGTTCAGGCAAGCTGAATTCTTGCATCACAGGCTTCAGGCGACCGGCGATAATATCTTTGCTGACCAGGAACGTCGGTAATTGGCCGATGCCTAAACCGTCAAGCAGGGCGCGGCGTATGGCTTCACTGTTATTCACGGTCAGGTTACCCTTGGGGATGACTTTAAAATCCGCGCCGTTCTGGCTGAACGTCCACTCACTGCCGCCACGGAAATACGAGTAAACCAGACAATTATGGTGGATGAGGTCCTGAGGTTTTTGTGGCGGCTGATGAAGCTGCAGATAACCCGGCGAGCTACACAGTATGCTGCGACAACGCACCAGTCGTTTAGCGATTAAATTTGAGGTGGGCAGGTGGCCAATACGAATCGCAAGGTCAAAGCCGCCCTGAATAAGATCGACCATCTGATCTTCCAGTTGTAAATCGACTTCCACGTAAGGGTAGCGCTCAAGAAATTCACTGATAACCGGGGCGATGTGCAGAACACCAAATGACATCGGTGCAGTAATTTTTAACTTGCCGCGCGGCTCGCCCTGCAGTTCACTGACTGCATCACTGCCCTGGCGCGCGTGTGTCATCGCCTGAGACACGTGATAATAATAACGTTCGCCCGCTTCGGTCAGGCTAAGCTTACGTGTGGTGCGGTTGAGCAGGCGCAGCCCCAGTTCATCTTCCAGTTGGGTGATCCGTTTGCTGACAGCAGACTTAGTGATACCCAGCCGCTCTGCGGCCAGCGAAAAGTTACCGCATTCAATTACTGCCACGAAGACCGGGATTGCAGAAAAGGTATTATCCATAATTGTTGAGATATATTTAACAAAAAGTTTCCTACCTACTAGATTAACATCTCATGGAAAACAATCTAGACTGTTTGCGCGATTTGAGGAGATGAAAATGAAATACGATTGGATCTTATTCGACGCTGACGACACCCTGTTTCATTTCGATGCTTTTAAAGGGATGCAGCTGATGTTCTCGCGTAAGGGATTAGACTTTAGCGAGCAGGATTACCAGCATTATCAGCAAGTGAATAAGCCACTGTGGGTGGATTATCAAAATGGTGTGATCACAGCGGCTGAGCTGAAACACATTCGCTTTCAATCCTGGGCGGAAAAAATTGGCACCACAACGGCCGAGCTCAACAGCGCTTTTCTTGAGGCGATGGCAGACATCTGTACTTTGTTACCCGGCGCACGTGAACTGATGCAGGCTCTGCAGGGCAAAGCGAAACTCGGCATCATTACCAATGGTTTTACCGAACTGCAGGATGTGCGCCTGACCAGAACGGGCATGAAGGATTACTTCGAGCACGTGGTGATTTCGGAGCAGGTCGGTGTGGCGAAACCGGATGCGGGTATTTTTAATCATGCTCTAACCGTCATGGGGGATCCGGATAAAACGCGGGTACTTATGGTCGGAGATAACCCGCACTCAGATATTCTGGGGGGGCTGAATGCCGGTCTGGAAACTTGTTGGCTGAATATCCATCAAGCTGAAAAACCACACGGCATTGATGCCCATTACGAGGTGAGTTCGTTAGCTGAGCTGCAAAGCATTTTGCTGGCCTGATACGCTCTTCTGGTGCAAAGGGGGGGTCATTTAAAACGGCTTTTGCACCAGAATTCAGGTATCACAGATACCTGAATTTAGACATCACAGATCATAGCGACCTTCACGTTCCGGCTGATAAGTCACTTCAATAATTTCAATCACTTTCTCACTGCCACCAGGCATAGGCCAGCTTAGTGTTTGTCCGGCCGATAACCCCAGCAAGGCACTGCCTACCGGTGCAAAGATGGAAATATCGTCATTACTTTTGACTTCATGGGGATAAACCAGGTGTTTCTCCATGATTTCGTCTTTCCCCTGAAATTTAAAGCGCACGGTTGAGTTCATACTGACCACGCCTGGCGGTATTTCCTGAGGTTCTTTGATCGTTGCCCGATCCAGTTCATCTTCCAGCCTTAATAGTTCCGGTGACAGCTTGGGCATTTTGTCCATCAGTGAGCTGATGCGGTCCATGTCCAGTGTGGAAACGACGATTGAATGAGTGTGTAACATTTATTTTCTCCACAAACAAACACCGCCCTGAACAGTCAGGGCGGTATACAGGCCGAATTCATTTCGACTGAATTTAAGTTAGTGGCTACGTAACAAAAACGCAATCAAAATGCTCACAATTTCATATTTATAAAGTGTGTGTATTTGTAAGTAATGTCGAGGTGGTCACGCTAAACGTATCGATGATTCGTCGCGTCTGGCTGCCTATCAAGGGGAAGGGTAGCCAGAAAGTGCTAATGAATGACTTCGCCTTTTCCGTTGTTCAACACTGCGCTTCATTGGATGTCCATTAACTAACAACGAGGTGTCATGTGCGAAGCACCCGCGTATATGTGTAGCACCCCAATATATCCATAGGACACGACTATTTGCCTAGCAAAAGAATAAGAAAACAACGTCACATCTGTTTGAATGTGAGTGATACGCGGGTGCAAAGCGGGTGAGTTGTGGGTACTATTTGGATATCAATTTCGCCCCAACGCCGGATGCTAAGGACAAGAGTGCAGTACGTTAGAATCAAAGAGGCTATCGCAGAACAGATTGACGCCGGGAGCTTATTACCAAGGCAGAAGCTTCCTCCTGAACGCCAGCTGGCTGAATCCTTCAATACCACCCGCGTAACCTTGCGCGAGGCTCTTTCCTTGCTAGAGGCTGAAGGCCAAATCTACCGTGAAGATCGCCGCGGCTGGTTTATCTCTCCGCCCCCGCTGCGCTACAATCCGTCGCAGGCAGTTGATTTCGTCACCGCAGCGCGAGCGCAAAATCGTCAGCCCGATATGACCATCATCAACGCGAAAGCGATGCTGGCGGATAAGGTGGCGACACGTTTGCTGGCGCTGGCGCCTTTCGCTGATGTCTATCGTATTGAGCGCCTTCTTCATCTGGAGCAGCGTCCGGTCGCGTATGTGACGAGTTACGTTCCTCCTCAGCTGTGCCCCAATTTACTCCGTTTCGATCTCGCTCAATCAATGAGCCTGGTTTTGCGTGAGCACTTTGCCCTTGAGTACCACTCAATCAGTTACCGTGTCACTACCAGTGCGCTGTTTGGTGATGTGGCGCTGGCATTACGCGCCACCGCCGGCACACCGGCTTTGGTTATTGAACGTAAGCACTATGATCATAAGGGTAATCTGCTCAATGCAGAGACAGAGCTGTGGCGTCATGATGCGATTTGCCTTGCATCCGAGGCGATTCTGACTCCGGTCAGCGCGTAAACGGGCGCAGTGACGGTGAAATTGTGTTAGCCTGCAAATTCATACTCAGAAGAATAAGGTGAGTAAATCATGAAAATATTCAGTAACTTTGATAGTGGTAGCATTGACGTAGTCAAAGCAGACGACAGGCAGGACATACAGCTGAAAATTCCGAATGACAATATGTCGGAATTTTATCAGTGGTTCCATTTTCGTCTTGAAAGCGAGGCGGAGCAGTCGCACACCATTAAGCTGCTGGATTTGGCAAAGTCCGCTTATCCGGAAGGGTGGCAGGGTTACGATGTGGTGGCTTCTTATGATCGTGAAGAGTGGTTTCGTGTTCCGGCCGAATTTGATGGTGATACACTGACGTTCAGCTTAATTCCGGAGCGTTCTTCGGTCTATTTTGCCTACTTTGCGCCTTACTCTTACGATCGTCATCTCGACTTGCTGCACATGGCACAAAGCGCCCATCATTGCCAGCTGGAAACCTTAGGCCAGACCCTAGACGGCCACGATATGAGTCTGTTGACGTTTGGTGAAGCGGAGCCGGAGAAAAAGGCAATTTGGCTGATCGCGCGCCAGCATCCGGGGGAAACCATGGCCGAGTGGTTTATGGAAGGCTTGATCAACCGCTTGCTGGATGAAAATGATACTGTCGCGCGTGCATTACTGGAAAAAGCGGTGTTGTATGTGGTACCGAATATGAACCCGGATGGTTCGGTTCGTGGCCACCTGCGTACCAATGCGGTTGGTGTGAACCTCAACCGTGAATGGCAGTCACCTTCAATGGAGAAGAGCCCGGAAGTCTATCTGGTGCGTGAGCGCATGCTGCAAACGGGTGTGGACATGTTCCTCGATATCCATGGTGATGAAGCTTTGCCTTATAACTTTGTCGCCGGCTCTGAGGGGATTCCTTCCTACAGCCCGGAACTGGCAGCCAAGGAAGCGGCATTTAAGCAGGCATTATCGACCATTACGCCTGAGTTTCAGGACGAAGTCGGTTACGACAAAGATGAACCAGGCAAAGCGAATCTGACCGTCGGATCCAACTGGGTGGCTGAGCAGTTTGGTTGTCTGGCTTACACCATCGAAATGCCGTTTAAGGATAACAGCAATCATCCGGATCCGCTGTATGGCTGGTCACCGGAGCGCAGTATTTTGTTTGGGCAGGATGTACTGGCGGCCACACTGGCGGTGACAGATAAAATCTGAACTCTTTATGGCGATGCTATGTTCGCCAGATAAACCAAAGCCAGCGGTGATGCGCTGGCTTTTTTGACTTCAGATACCGACATTATTGGCGTGGATCGCAGTCTTATCAGCTGGTGGTGTCTGCGTCTGCATCCGCGCGCTTGAGAACTTTGTGACCATCTTCGCTGACGCCGTTTTTCCAGTAGCTACTGATGTAGATATGTTCGCGGTCGATCTCTTTTTCATTACGGAAATATTGACGCAATGTCCGCATCGATTCAAATTCACACGCACACCACACCGAACACTGACCGGCCAACCAGGCTTGTGCTTGTACTGCATCGGCAAGGGTTTCTCCCTGGTCGCTGCATGCCCAGATAAGTTCGATACCGGCCGGTGCCTGCAGTTCTGGTTTATCAGCGATGGAAGCCAGTTCAACCACGGCATAACCGCGAGCATCAGAATTGAGCTGTGACAGAGTCACAGACAGTGCAGGGATAGCCGTCATGTCAGCGGCAAGAAATACCCAATCGGCGTCCTGGTTCAGAGACTGACTTTTACCCGGCCCTGCAATCGAAATGGTATCGCCGACTTGTGCGCTTTCCGCCCAGCGGGCAGCGAAGCCACAAGACAGGTCGCTGGTAATGTGACGGACAAAATCGACCACAATCTGGTTGCTGGCCGGATCAAATTGACGAATGGTGTAAGTGCGCATCAATGGACGCTCTTCTTCACTCAGGCTACCGATATCAGTTCCGCCCTGAGGCGTAAATAATAACTTAATGTATCCGCCTTCACTCTCTTTACCGAAATGGGCAATCTCATCTCCCTGCAGCGTAATACGCTGGAAGTTTGGCGAAATTTGTTGGGTTTCAGTAACAGTCAGCGCGAAATTGCGACGGGATTTTTGTTTGTTTTGCATAGTAACCTGATGTCTGGCAGCCGATAAGTGTACTCACCTTAACGCTAATTTTGTCATTCGGCAATGATAATTGTTGTCATTTACTGAAATTTACGAACTACACCAAATGAACCATTGTAAATGCACTGCTGTACGGCGTAATAAAAGGCGTGATCATACTGGCAGTTTGTGGCTTTGCTACATTGAAAACAGCAGCTTAGATTTGTCAAACTGCTGATGCAGTCTAGAGTTATTTCATACGGCACTTTGATCCTGGTGCATGCCGTACTACTCAAAAACTCGACCTGATTAACGACATCAAGCGTGTTGAACCTAAAGACATGCAGTACGGAAAAATCGATCTTTGATCGCCGTTTACGAGCCAACATCAATGAGCTGATGTTGCGCTACGGCAGAGGCGGACATATCGCGGCCGCTACCTGTTACATCCTGATAGAGCCGGAACCTGAGGATAGAGCAAGCACCTGAGGGAGATCAGGCCCGGATTGAGCATGCGCCGCGCACGGTTTAAACAGAGGGCATCGCATGTGGGTAAAATCCCTGCGTTAACAGGGAGTTTTGATATAAAGTGGGCGGCAAAACTGGTGAGGAATCGAAATGAGACATATACACACTGCCACCCATCCTGAACTCGGACCGTTAAGCGAGTATCGCATCATTCAGCGTCAGGCGGCGCGGGCCATTGTGGTTGATGGTGAAGATATTCTGATGCTGTATACCGCACGCTATCACGATTACACCCTGCCGGGCGGCGGGGTCGATGCGCATGAGGATATTCTGCAGGGGTTGGTGAGAGAACTGGAAGAAGAAACGGGTGCGAAGAATATTCATCATATTCAACCCTATGGCATCTATGAGGAGTTTCGTCCCTGGTATCGTGATGACGCCGAGGTGATGCATATGATTTCCCATTGTTTTACCTGCAAAATTGACCGAGTACTGGGCGAAACGCGGTTTGAAGATTATGAAGTCAAAAATGGCATGAAGCCGGTGTGGATTAATATTAATGATGCGATACGCCACAATGAAAAGACGATGACCGAAAGCGATAAAAAGGGCATGAGTGTGGAGCGGGAGACTTTCCTGTTGCGCCTGATCGCCAGAGAACTGCTGTAAACCTCGGTTGGCGTATCTGGTGTAGCGTTCTCATATCGGTTAGCTCGGTGCATCCATATCCCGTTTCACAGGTGGCTGAATTGTTTGAACTTTGCTGATGCCGGGGCTGTCTATAGCATCAGTACCTGCAAGAGATTGACGCACAGCTGACCGGCTTGTCTGCCAGGGTGGATAGTCGGTCTGGCAAGGTGAACAGTTTTGCAGCCAGACCCGCAGTCAACGATGGAATACTGCATCTCGGATCTAAAGGGTATATACTCATAACTAGCTGAATTATTGATAAGAAATGATCGTGTCCTCGGACTGACGCAATGTCGGCACCAGACGCAACATTAAGCAGAAGGATTTTTGAATGGGGAAAGTAAGACCAATGGCGTTAGGGATGATATTAGCTCTGACCAGCCATTTCTCTCTCGCTGATGTGATCGAAAGTACCAGCCTGGTGGGTTTCGGCACAGCAAAGTATCCGCCAAACTTCACTCACTTTGATTATGTTAATCCCGATGCGCCAAAATACGGCAAAGTGACTTATGGCCAGGTCGGCACCTACGATAACTTCAACCGCTACGCCTCACGTGGCGTCGCTGCGGCAGCCAGTGGTGAGCTCTACGATCCGCTGATGTTTTCACCGGCTGACGAAATTGACTCTTACTATCCTTTGATTGCAGAGAAAGTGCGTTACTCGGATGATTACGCCTGGCTGGAGCTGGACATCAATCCCAACGCGCGTTTTCAGGATGGCGTGCCTATTACCGCGCACGACGTGGAATTTACCTTCAACAAGTTTATGACTGAAGGCGTGCCTCAGTACCGGGTTTACTACAAAGAAATAAAATCGGTTAAAGCGCTGAATGACAAAACAGTGCGAATTGAAATGGCAGAGCCGAATCGTGAAAAGTTGTTCAGTTTTGCGCAGTCAACTCGTGTGTTACCGCAGCACTTCTGGAAGGATAAGAGCCTGTCAGAACCGCTTAATCAGCCGCCGGTTGGTAGCAGCGCTTATAAAGTGGAAGAGTTCAAACCTGGTCAGAGTGTGACCTATAAACTGGATGATAATTACTGGGCCAAAGATTTACCGGTTAATGTCGGTCGTAACAACTTCAAAGAGGTGCAGTACGATTATTACCGTGATGACACCGTCATGCTTGAAGCGTTCAAAGCCGGTGAGTTTGATTTACGCCAGGAGAGTCAGGCTAAGTACTGGGCGACCTCTTACACCGGCGCCAATTTTGATAACGGTTTCATTAAAAAAGAAGAAATTCCGCACGATGCTCCGGCGGCAACACAAGGCTTTGTGTTTAATACCCAGCGTCCGGTGTTTAGTGACGTGCGTGTTCGCGAAGCGCTGAATTATGCGATGGACTTTGAGTGGATGAACAAAAACATGTTCTACAGTCAGTACACTCGCACTCGCAGTTACTTTCAGAATACCGAATACGAGGCGAAAGGTTTACCGGATGACGCTGAACTGACGGTGTTAAATCCGGTTAAAGATAAGATTCCGGCGCGAGTGTTTACGCAAGAGTATCAACCACCGGTCACCGATGGCAGTGGTCGTATTCGTCCGCAGATGCGTCAGGCGTTCAAACTGCTGAAAGAGGCGGGATGGGAGTTGAAAGATAAGGTGATGACCAATGTTAAAACCGGTCAGCCAATGTCTTTTGAGCTGCTGATTTACAGCCCGACCTCTGAACGTATTGCGATTCCGCTGCAAAAGAATCTCAAGCTGATGGGCATTGATATGAAGATCCGCACCATCGATACCACGCAGTACATCAAGCGCCTGCGTGACAGAGACTTCGATATGGTCTCGTCTTCTTATGCTGCTAATCCGTTCCCGAATCCGAACCTGATGATAGTGTGGAACTCGCATTATCTTGATTCGACCTACAATACCGCAGGCGTGACGGATCCGGTGATTGATCAGCTAACCCTGGATATCGCCAAGAATCAGGAACATCCGGAAAAGCTGAAATCATTGGGTAAAGCGCTGGATCGTATCCTGCAGTGGAATTTTTACATCATTCCGCAGTGGCACACCAGTATGTACCGGGTCGCGAGCTGGGATAAGTTTGAGCGTCCGGCTGTAATGCCTAAGTACGATCTTGGTTTGGATACCTGGTGGATCTCCAAACAGAAGGCCGAAAAATTACCTGAGAAGCGTCGTTAAGAGGAAGTTATGGCTGCGTACATCATTCGCCGTTTGCTGTTGGTGATACCAACGCTGTGGGCCATCATTACCATTAACTTCTTCATCATCCAGATAGCGCCCGGTGGGCCGGTTGAGCAGGCGATTGCCAACCTGCAGGGCCATACCTCCGGCATCATGGAGCGCTTTTCCGGAGGGGGGCAGGAAGTCGACATGTCGAAAGTCGACAATGGTGACCCGACCGGCTACAAGGGCTCTCGTGGTTTGGATCCTGAGGTGGTGGAAGCGATTAAACGTCAGTTTGGTTTTGATAAGCCACTGCACGAACGCTATTTCGACATGCTGAAAAACTACGTCACGTTTAACTTCGGCGAGAGCTTGTTCCGCGGCGGTAATGTGATTGATTTGATTGTTGACCGACTGCCGGTGTCGATATCACTCGGCTTGTGGAGTACGTTGATCATCTATCTGATCTCGATACCGCTCGGCATCATGAAGGCGATTCATCACGGCTCACGCTTTGATGTCTGGTCAAGTGCGATGGTGATCGTTGGTTATGCCATTCCCGGTTTTTTGTTTGCGATTATTCTGATCATTCTGTTTGCCAGTGGCAACTACTTCAGTTGGTTCCCGCTGCGGGGGCTGGTGTCGGATAATTTTGACCAGCTCAACGGGTATCAGCAGATCATCGATTACTTCTGGCATCTGGCTTTGCCGATTTGCGCCATGGTGATCAGTGGCTTTGCGACCCTAAGCATGCTGACCAAAAACTCGTTTCTGGATGAGATCAATAAGCAGTATGTGGTCACCGCACGTGCTAAAGGGCTGGATGAGGGCAGTATTCTGTACAAGCACGTGTTTCGTAACGCGATGCTGATCATCATCGCCGGTTTCCCGAGTGCATTTATCAGTATCTTTTTCACCGGCTCGATGCTGATTGAGGTGATGTTTTCGCTGGAGGGCATTGGTCTGCTGGGCTTTGAGTCCACGATTCAGCGCGACTATCCGGTGGTATTCAGTTCATTGTACATCATGACATTACTTGGTCTGATACTCGGCATTATTTCGGATTTGACCTACACCTGGGTTGATCCGCGCATTGATTTTGAGGCCCGCTAAATGGTGTTGAGGAGTAAAAAAGTGAATCCGCTCAACGCGGCGCGCTGGCAGCGATTTAAATCCAACCGGCGTGGTTTCTATTCGTTGTGGATATTTTCGCTGCTGTTTCTTATCAGCTTGTTTGCGGAAGTGATCGCCAACGATAAACCTTTGTTTGTCTCTTATGATAACCAATGGTTTTTCCCGATAGCTGAGCAATACGCCGAAGCCCGCTTTGGCGGTGAATTTGAGACCGAAGCGGATTACACCGATCCGTATGTCATCGATCTGATTGAAGAGAAGGGGTATATGATTTGGCCACTGATCCATTTCAGTTACGACACCATCAACTTCGATATTGTCGGCTCTGTACCGTCTGCACCGGACAGTGTCAACTGGCTGGGCACCGATGACAAAGGGCGCGATGTCCTGGCGCGAATTATCTACGGCTTTCGTATTTCAGTGCTGTTTGGTTTTGTCCTCACCATCATATCTTCATTGATCGGTGTGGTGGTTGGTGCCACTCAGGGTTATTACGGCGGCTGGCTGGATTTACTCGGCCAGCGCTTTATCGAAGTGTGGTCAGGCATGCCAACCCTGTTTCTGTTGATTATTCTGTCGAGTTTTGTCGAACCGAATTTCTGGTGGTTGCTCGGCATCATGGTGCTGTTCAGCTGGATGAGTCTGGTGGGCGTGGTGCGGGCAGAATTCTTACGCTGCCGTAATTTTGATTACGTACGCGCGGCGCAGGCGATGGGGGTGAATGACACCCGTATCATTTTGCGCCACATGTTACCGAACGCGATGGTCGCGTCATTAACCATGATGCCGTTCATTTTGTCAGGCTCGGTCACCACCTTAACGTCTCTCGATTTTCTCGGTTTTGGTCTGCCGGTCGGTTCACCATCACTGGGTGAATTGCTGGCGCAAGGTAAAACCAATTTACAGGCTCCGTGGCTGGGTATTTCGGCGTTTGTTGTGTTGTCGCTGATGCTGACTTTGCTGGTATTTGTCGGTGAAGCCGTGCGGGATGCGTTTGACCCCCATTTACAACGGAGAGGCTGATGAGCGAAGCATTACTCACAATCGAAAACTTGTCGGTCGGCTTTGGCCGCAGTGATGCGGTGCAGGCGGTGACTCATCAGGTATCGCTGTCGATCAATAAAGGCGAAACTCTGGCGCTGGTGGGCGAGAGCGGATCGGGTAAATCGGTGACCGCGAATGCGATTTTAAAGCTGCTGCCCAAAGGTTCGGCCCATTATCTGGAAGGTCAAATCAATTTTGCCGGGGTGAATACACTGCAATGCTCCGAGCGTCAGTTACGCGGTATTCGCGGTGGCCGGATTGGTATGATTTTTCAGGAGCCGATGGTGTCACTCAACCCGCTGCACAAAATTGGTAAGCAGCTGGTGGAAACCCTGGCTATTCATCGCGGCATGCGGCAGAAAAAAGCGGAGAATCTCGCAATCAGCTGGCTGGAAAAAGTCGGTATCCGGAATCCGGCCAGTAAGATCAACGCTTATCCGCATGAATTATCCGGTGGTGAACGCCAGCGGGTGATGATCGCGATGGCACTGATTAATGAGCCGGAGCTGCTGATTGCCGACGAGCCGACCACGGCGCTGGATGTGTCAGTGCAGGCGCAAATCCTCGATCTGCTCAAATCGCTGCAACAAGAGCTCGGTATGGCGATGCTGTTCATCACGCATGATCTGAGCATTGTGCGCCGCATTGCCGATCGGGTAGCCGTGATGCAGCAAGGCAAACTGGTTGAGGTTAATCACTGTAAGACTCTGTTTGTGGCGCCGCAGCATCCTTATACCCAATTGCTGATCCAGTCTGATCCGCGCGGCTTACCGGTACCGGTGGACAGCAACAGCCCGGTTCTGCTCAAAGCTCAGGATCTCAAAGTGTGGTTTCCCATCACCGGTGGCCTGCTTAAACGCACCGTAGACCACGTGAAAGCAGTAACGGACATGCAGTTTGAACTCAGAAAAGGTCATTCGATTGGTTTGGTCGGCGAAAGTGGTTCAGGCAAATCAACCACCGGCATGGCAATCCTGAAACTGGTGAATTCGCAGGGTGTGATTGAGTACGACGGCCAAGACCTGCAAGGTTTGGATCGTAAAGGTATGTTGCCGTACCGCAGTAAAATGCAGGTGGTGTTTCAGGACCCGTTTTCGGCGCTCAATCCGCGAATGTCAGTGGCACAGGTGATTGGTGAGGGCCTGTACGTGCATACCGATTTCAGCGACGAACAGATTGATGCGGCGATCTGTGATGCGATGCGCGAAGTGGATCTCGATCCGCAAACTCGCCATCGTTATCCGAATGAGTTCTCCGGCGGTCAGCGTCAGCGGATTGCGATTGCCCGTGCTCTGGTGTTGAAACCGGAATTTATTCTGCTCGACGAGCCGACATCGTCTCTGGATCGCACAGTACAGGCGCAGGTGCTGGATTTGCTCAAATCGCTGCAGGAAAAATACGGCTTAACCTATCTATTTATCAGCCATGATCTCAACGTGGTGAAATCACTGTGTCATTACACCATAGTGATGAAGCAGGGTGAAATTGTAGAGCAGGGTCCGACGCTGGACCTGTTTCAGAATCCCGGCCAGCCTTATACCCGTCAGCTGGTCAGCCTGTCGTCGTTTTAGTGTTGCTTGCAATGTTTGAGTGACAGACAAAGGCCCGGCAATGCGGGCCTTTGTCTTCAATACGAATAGGTTTGAGCAGATTGGGTTTGAGCCGATTCATGGACCGTCAGCTCACTGTAGCCGGTATCGCTGTCAAACTGGCGTTCAAACTGCAGAGTCGGGTAGTGATGGATAATCAGTTCTGCTGTGGTATTGACGATATTGCCATCCAGCAAATGACCGCCCCAGACTTTGCCCTTTGCATCAGCGACTGCAATATACAGATGAAGGTGAGCATGGGTCAGGGTGCCCATCAGCGAAACAATTTCAAACGGTGCTTCAATGCTCAGTGTGCTGTGACTGTCCGCAAGGCGAATATTGAGCGTTGATAAGCATCCGGCGCAGGACGCGACAGACCCTGCCTGCACCTGGTTCTGCCTGATCAGTGCCAGAATCGACTGTTTCAGATCGGCGCCCCGGGTCAGACGGGTGGCGATAACATTGATCATCATGCCTCTCCCTTAATCAGTTGCAGCAGGGTTTCCAGTGCCTGCTCAAGGTCCTGATAACGTTTGGCTTTGCCCAGCACGCGCATGCCCTGCATCTGGGTCAGGATCAGGCTGGCGAGCGCCGCAGGGGCAAGATTGCCGGCCACAGCGCCGCTCGCGACCGCCTTGGTTAACGCCTGTGTCAGCACCTCGGTTAAGTGATCAAACAGTTGGTGACCACGTTCCAGTACCCGCTCATCCTCTCCGGCATGTTCCACTAACGCGTTTTGCATAAAACAGCCACGGCTGCGTTGGCGCTGGAGTTCTGCAAACTGGCGCAGAAAGTGCTCTATCTCGCTCAGCGATGCCTGCGGCTTTTGCAGCTCCGCCAGTGCCGGAAAAGAGACCGACTGCAGGTATTTATCCAACGCCTGATAGTAGAGTTGCTGTTTGTCACCAAAGGTGTTGTACAGGCTGAAGCGGTTGATTTGCAGCGCATCGATCAGATCAGAAATCGCAGTATGGGCATAGCCCCGTTGCCAGAACAGTTCCATGGCCTGGGCCAGCTTCTGGTCGCGATCAAAATTACATTTTCTGGCCATGGTTATCTGCCTCGTTGGTGCGCCCGAGCTTATCAGGCTGGCTAAAATGATTCTTGACTGATCGTTTAGTTTACCGCTAAAGTCTATCCTAAACGATCGTTCAGTTAAAGATGAAAGGGATGTAAAATGAAGCTATACGAAACCGCCATGACGCCAAGCTGCCGCCGGGTCAGCATTTTTCTCAAAGAGTTGGGTGTCGATGTCGAGCGTGTTGCGCTTAATGTGCGTGAAGGCGATAACCTGACCGACACCTTCAAGCATAAGAGTGTCAACGGTAAGGTGCCGATGCTGGAACTGGATGATGGGACAACTTTATGTGAAAGTGTCGCGATCTGCCGTTATTTTGATGAAACGACAGCTAACGATAAAAATCTGTTTGGCCATGATGCGCTGAGCAAAGCGCAGGTCGAAATGTGGCATCGCGTGGTCGAATTTCAGGGCCTGTATGCCGGATTCCAGGCATTTCGTAACCTGAGCGGGATTTATCAGGATCGTGAAACCTGTGTCGCTGCCTGGGGTGAAGAAAGTAAATCACGCGTAGCTGAATTTCTGCCCCAGCTTGATGCACGTCTGGCGCAAAGTGACTATGTTGCCGGTTCTGCGTTTACCATCGTTGATATCACCGCGTTTATTTTTGTGGGTTTTGCGCAAAAAGCACTGGAAATCGATGTGACCGGTCAGTTCGCCAATATTGCCCGCTGGCAGCAAGTCATCGCTCAGCGTCCGTCATTTCAGTAAACGCAAGGATATCTCAGGGATGTGGTTGGTATAGAGTACGCTTCTTATCCGTTAATCAGTGAGTCTGCAGGATTTGATTTATTAATGCGGGTGGCTTCGGTACACTAGCGCTAAATGTTGTAGAGACAATGATCATGAATGAATTTGAAGCAGCTCAGTGGGATGAAGAAGAAGTCGAAATCGAGGCAATTGGTGTCGAAGTCGATGAACAACCTATTGAACTCTATAAAGTATTGAAGATTGCCAACGTCGTCAGTGGCGGTGGTGAAGCGAAATACGCGATCGCTGAAGGTTATGTGGCGGTCAACGGTGAAATCGAAACCCGTAAGCGCCGCAAGCTGTACGATGGCGACCTGGTGGAGTTTGATCAGGAATATTACCTGGTGATCTGTGATGCACCCGTTACCGAAGCCGAGCCAAAACCTGTGAAACAGGCAGAGAAGAAAGCGGCACCGGCTGCGAAGAAGAAAGGCAATAACAGCCAGCCATCTGCTGACAAGAAAAAGTCGGCAGACAAAAACAAAGCAGCCAGTAAAAAGGGTGCTCAGGCTGGTAAAAAAGGCCAGAACAAAGCTCACCCTCTCTCTCAGTCTGCCAAGCCAAACAAAGCAAAGGCTACGCCAGATAAAGCGGCTGTCGATAATAACGCCGATAGCATCCCAGCCCAATCAGAGGGCGGACGCAACGCGATTCGTTTCTTCTGATAGCCGGTATAACGGGAAATCTGTTGATCAAGGGGAGCCGATAAGGCTCCTTTTGATCTCATGATTGAGGACTGTGCCAAAGGTACTGACGCTAAAATACCTCTTCTCCCAGGCCCACAGCCGCACAGCTCACGGCTATATTCTCATCCGCGGCCTGCATTTCGCAGCTTTGATCATCAATGCGTGAAAAATTAAATACCGCACCAAAAGTGTTATTGGCTACCTGATCTTGCTCTGATGGGATTGAACCGCTGACGCCGGTTACTGTTGTAGTTGTAGCGGTGAGATGATACTGCGATTTAAAAATATTCTTTTCTACCGTTGCCGGCCCTTGCTCCGGTATCCCGCGAATACCCACCGAGGAGCGATTTGAGGTGCCATAGTCGCCATAGTTGAACCAGTTATGCATCACATGCACATAGCTGCCGCCGTATCCTTCGCTGCCTTGGTGCATATCGAACTGATGATAGGCACCGCGGCCGCCATCCTGCATCACCAGATTATACTGAGCCAGGTAACCTTCACCAAGCTTGCCTGAACCTGCAATGGCGTGACGGTTGGCGGAGAAAATGTTGCACTGGATAGTGGCGCTGGTATCACCGTTCTGCACCACCACACCGTAGCCAAGTTCACTTTTGATATTGTGATGAATATAGTTGTTGTTAATAAAAGCCTGATGACTTTGTTTCAGCGACACGCCTGCCCAGGGCCAGCCGTATATTTCGTTGTTATCAACCATCACATCGGTCGAATACGACTCAGCCTGCATCCCGATAGTCTGCTTATCACTGTTGCTGACTTGCACTGGGCCTTCAATGATCAGACCGGATATTCGGCTGTGGCTGGCCAGAGTGATCACCGGGTACTTGTCATCTGAATCTGTTTCGAGCGGCAAAACCACCAGCTTACCCGGATTGTCGACCTGGCCGCGTTCACCGAACAGCGTCTGGCCGAGGCCAAGTGACAACGCCCCGGATTGGTTCGGAAGCTCTATGGTGACTCCGGCAGGGATCTTGATGTAGCGATAGCCGGCACTAATTGCCGTCAGCAGATCCACATAATTAGTGACTAAAATCAGACTGGAACTGTCTGGCAAGTTCAACGGCTGAAAGCTAATGCCCAGCGTAGCGCAGGTTTCTCGTGCAGTCGGGAGGGATGTGCTGTCGGCAGTCTGTGCGGATTCTGCCGCAGTAGTCGTGTCTTCGGAACAGGCGGTTAAGAAAACAAGCAGCGTGCATGCTAAGAAGGAGTGACGTTGCAAGGGAACCTCTCTAATGTGGAAATCTAGGGTGAAAACTATTTGGTAATCTCAATGACAGTATCAATTTTATGATAAGTGGTGCGCTGACCGTTGCCGCGCTTTACGAAATGTTCTTTGCCCTCGGTTAGTCTGTGAACGCTAGCCATAGTTGGTCTAAGGACAATCGGAGCGATAGGATACCATTTTTATAAAACGATGTTCTGTTAATTTATTTGAATATAAGGTGAGCGCTTGAGAAGAGGGCGAGATTAGTCTCGATCAGGCAATAACCCGGCTAAACAGACTGAGCCGGATTATTGATGAGTAAAGGAAGATATGGAGGTTAGATGGCTGCGCTCAGGCAACGGTAGGCAGGGCTAACAGTGCACCGGCCTGTTTATCGCTGAACGGAGACTTGAGCAGTTCGCTCAGGTCATCGACGGGAGCCGGTAATGATTGCGCCCATACATGCAGAGCCTGCAACACTTGCTCGCCACAGACGGTCACCCAGCGCTGCTGTGAGCCTGCTGAACCACTGTCAACACTCAGTAATTGGTCGTAGCCGGAGTGTAGCTGTTGCTTCAATAGATTCGCCAACTGATGTGCGGGTAAAGACGATTCTATGTGGTACAGATAACCGTGTTCGATTTTCTGCCTGGCCCAGTATTCGACCCCATCTAACGTGACCATAGTGCGCGTAACAAAACGTGCTGCGCTTTGTAACGCATATGGAGCGATGCTGACTGCGGTATGTTTAAATTCCGGCTGGCCGGAAAGCTTATCGGTAAAAGGCGCGATCAGTGCGCACGGCTTACTCTGTTTCGCTGTGGCATTATTCCAGTGAATCGGCATGAACAACTGGCCGGGAAGCACTTGTGCACAAATTTCTGCCCGCGCCAGAGCTTGCCCTTGCGTGTTATGAATCTTGACCAGTTGATTGGAGGTAATGCCATAGTAAGCTGCTGTGTTCGGATGGATTTGCACGTAAGGCTGCGTGCGGTGTTCGCCGAGACGAGCCGATAAACCGGTTCGTGACATGGTGTGCCAGTGATCGCGGGTTCTGCCGCTGTTGAGCAATAACGGAAATCGGTTGCTGGTCCCGTCATGCGGCGCTTTGTGATGGGTGGCGATAAAGTTGGCTTTACCATCAGGGGTATAGAAGCGGCCCTTAGTCAGCAGACGCTGGTTGACTATCTCGGTTTGCAGTTCAACCACCGGCCATTGCTGTGGCGTCAGGCGGCTGTAGCCCTGGTCATCAAGCTGAGTCAGGCCAATCAGAGTGAAATCACGTTCACCGCTGAGATTGCCCAGCGTAGATAACCTGGCGTACTCGGCAAACACTTCGCCCTCGTGACGGTAATTGAATTGCTGCGCGTAGCCCATTTTGCTTGCGACCTGGCTGATGATCCACCAATCCGGCTTAGCCATGCCGGGGCTTGGCATAACACGGCGCTGGCGTGAGATCCGGCGCTCTGAATTGGTCACCGTACCGGATTTTTCGCTCCAGCCCTGAGCCGGCACAACTAAATCCGCCATGCGTGTGGTTTCAGTATCGGCGATACAATCAGACACCACCACAAACGGGCAGGTTTGCAGTGCCTTACGGATCTTATCGCTGTCCGGCAGGCTGACCATTGGGTTGGTCGCCATAATCCACACCGCTTTAATTTTGCCCTCAGCCATTGCATCAAACAGCTCCACCGCTTTGAGGCCGGGCTGAGTTGCCAGATTGTCGGTGTGCCAGAAATCGCTAATTAACTGATGGTGCTGCGGGTTATCAAACTCCATGTGAGAGGCCAGGGTATTGGCCAGTGCCCCGACTTCACGCCCGCCCATGGCATTGGGTTGTCCGGTCACGGAAAAAGGACCGCAGCCCGGGTAGCCGATCTTACCACTCGCCAGATGACAGTTAATGATGCTGTTGACTTTGTCTGAGCCGATACTCGACTGATTGACGCCCTGAGAATAGAGGGTGACTACTTTTTGCTGAGTTGCAAAAGCGTGATAGAACTCGTCGAGTTGCTGATGCGAAAGCCCGGTAATCTCTGCGATGTCCGCTTGTGCACGGGCCGCTTGCAGCGCTTGCTCAAAACCCTTGGTATGCGCCTTGATATAAGTGTGATCGAGATGCTGGTGCTGGTCGAGATAAGTCAGCAAGCCATTAAACAGCGCCACGTCCGAACCGGAATGTAATCCCAGATGCTGATCGGCAATGTCACAGCTGTCCGTTTTACGCGGATCGATCACGACGACGTTAAGTTCGGGGTTGACCTGCTTGGCAGCACGTAAGCGCTGGAACAGCACCGGGTGACACCAGGCCAGATTTGATCCGACCAAGACCACCATGCCGGCCAGTTCAAGATCTTCATAACAGACGGGTACGGTATCTGAGCCGAACGCACGTTTATGGCCAACCACGGAAGAGGCCATACAGAGGCGCGAGTTACTGTCGATGTTAGCGCTGCCAATAAATCCCTTCATCAGTTTGTTGGCGACGTAATAATCTTCGGTCAGCAACTGACCGGAGACATAAAAAGCGACAGAGTCCGATCCATAGTCGCGAATGGCCTGACTGAATTTATCGGCGATTAATGTCGTTGCGCTGCTCCAGTCGAGGGTTTGTGGCTGGTCATTGGGATTAAGAGTCGGCGTGAGCAGACGTCCGTCAGTAATAATCGTATCGCCCAGGGCGATTCCTTTCGTACACAACTTACCGTAATTGGACGGGTGACTTTTATCACCTCTGATCTCCAATTCACCGCTGAGCTTTGGCCTTGCTTCGACACCACAGCCCACACCACAATACGCACACGTTGTCTTAATCCATCCATCATTCTCACGTGACATGCAGATGCTCCCTATTCTGATTTATTTCCTTTATTTGTGTTAGGTGCAATAAATAAACCAGAATGTTAAAAGTTGGAATAAATTAAATTAAAATCAATAAAAACAGCAATTTAAATATTGATATACCACTAAAGTGGTAGGTGTGTTTTTAAGGTATTACCCTTTGGAGGTATAGGTATTGCACCACTCAAGAATTAAATGCACCGTGAGTGCTCATAAAATAACAGTATTTACTTTTTTGTGCCGTGTTTTTAGCCAGCATTTCTGATTGATTATTTAATTTATGCATATGAAAAATAAATAGAAAATAAAATATCTCCTGCAAATTTTTAAAGTTTGGCATTCAAATTGCGTTGTTGGATTTAGCAAAAATCATTTTCAGTGCAGGGAGCCAACCATGAAGTCAGACATGAAAACAATGCTCAGCAGTACAGCTCTTAACGCTACAGGTATCGTCACCTTAGTGGGTGCGGGACCGGGTGATCCGGATCTGCTGACGGTCAAAGCGCTAAGAGCGATTCAAAATGCGCGCTTTATTGTGTTTGATAATCTGGTCAGTGCAGACATCCGCGCGCTGTTTCCTGCTGAGGCGAAAACGCTGTATGTCGGTAAAGCCAAAGGTCATCACAGTGCCACTCAGGATGAAATCAATCAGATTCTGGCTAAGTACGCTCAGTCTGGCGTGAATGTTGTGCGGGTGAAAGGTGGCGACGGATTCGTATTTGGTCGTGGTGCTGAGGAGATGCTCTACCTGACTAAAAAGGGCATTAAAGTCGACGTGATTCCCGGCATTACTGCCGCATCAGGCTGCACGACTTACGCCAATATTCCACTGACCCATCGCGGACTGGCGCAGGGCTGCACTTTTATTACCGCTCACGCTGACAAACAGTTATCGGTTAACTGGTCTGCGCTGGCGCAGCTTAATCAGACGTTAGTGATTTATATGGGGTTGAGTAAAACCGATCTCATCAGCGCGGAACTGATGGCTCATGGTATGAGCAGCGATACCCCGGTAGCCATGATTGAGAACGGTTGTACCGCGCAGCAGCGAGTCTTTACCGGTGTTCTGAGCGAGCTTAGCCAGATCAAGACTCAGCATCAAATTCAGTCTCCGGCACTGATTGTGATTGGCCAGGTGGTGAGTGTTGCCAACCAAATGGAATGGTTACAGCAACTTTCTCAGCGCGCACAGGCGAGCGAGTATCAAGCGTTCAGATTAACCGCTTAATTCAGATTTTACTGCGTGCCAGCAATTGGCGCAGGACAGGAAACCAGGCTCAACAGACCAAATATGAGTCGTAGAGACAAATTTACATTAGGGAAGATTACTATGAGTAAGCAAAGAATCGTGGTGGTAGGCAATGGCATGGTCGGCCACAAATTTATCGACACTTTGATCCAGAGCCAGCGTGATGATGTGGAGATCATTACTTTTTCCGAAGAGTCTCGTCTCGCGTATGACCGCGTGCAATTGACATCTTACTTTACCGGTAAAACGGCACAGGATCTGGCGCTGACCGATGAGGCTTACTACCAGAGCAACGGTGTGAAATACGTGGTCAACGAGAAAGTGGTGCAGGTCAATACCGCGGACAAGCAGGTGGTTACCGCCAGCGGCCGCGTTGAAGCGTACGACAAACTGGTGCTGGCGACCGGTTCGTATCCGTTTGTGCCGCCGATCCCGGGCAATGATCACGAACACTGCTTTGTTTACCGCACACTAGAAGATTTGGATGCGATTGAGCTGTCGAGCAAGCAGAGCAAAACCGGCGTGGTGATTGGCGGCGGTTTGCTGGGGCTTGAAGCGGCTAACGCGATTAAAAACCTCGGTATGGAAACTCATGTGGTTGAGTTTGCCCCGCGCCTGATGGCGGTACAGCTGGAAGAGGGGGGCGGTGCGCTGCTGCGCCGCAAAATTGAAGCCATGGGTGTATTCGTACACACGGAAAAAGCGACCAGTGAGATCGTGGCCGGTGAAGAGGCTCGCTACCGGATGAACTTTGCTGACGGCAGTCATCTCGAAACCGACATGATTGTCTTTTCTGCCGGTATTCGTCCGCAGGATGAACTGGCGCGCAGCTCCGATATCACGCTGGGTGAACGCGGCGGGATTGTTATCAACAGCTACTGTCAGACCAACCATAAAGATGTGTATGCGATTGGTGAATGTGCACTGTGGCACAACCAGATTTTTGGTCTGGTTGCGCCTGGCTATCAAATGGCGAAAGTGGCCGCGAAACACATTCTGGATAAAGACTCTGAGCTGGCATTCACTGGTGCGGATATGAGCACCAAACTCAAACTACTCGGTGTGGACGTGGCCAGCATCGGTGAAGTGCATGGTCGCACCGAAGGCGCGCAGTCTTATACCTACAGTGATGAAATTGACCAGGTTTATAAACGTTTGATCGTCTCTGCCGACGGCAAGCGTATCGTCGGCGCTGTGCTGGTCGGCGATGCCGAGGCCTATGGAACCTTACTGCAACTGAAACAAAACGACATGCCGCTGCCTGCCAACCCGTCGGTACTGATTCTGCCCAATGCCGTCGAGGATGACACGGCGGCAACCGGAATTGATGCGCTGCCTGATAGCGCTGTGATCTGTTCGTGCTTTGATGTGACCAAAGGCGACATTAAACAAGCGGTGGCCAGTGGCTGCACCACCATGGCCGGGTTAAAAGAAAGCACGAATGCTTCAACCGGCTGTGGTGGTTGTTCAGCCCTGGCAAAACAAGTGCTGGACAGCGAACTGCTCAGCCTGGGGGTCGAAGTTAATAATGACTTGTGTGAGCACTTTGCTTATTCCCGTCAGGAGCTGAGCGATCTGGTGCGGGTGAATCAGATTAAGACCTTTGATGAACTTTTGAGCCAATACGGCACTGGTCATGGTTGTGAAATTTGTAAACCGGCCGCGGGCTCGATTCTGGCCTCGTTCTGGAATGACTACATTCTGGAAAACCAGCATATGGAGCTGCAGGACACTAACGATATCTACCTCGGCAACATGCAAAAAGACGGCACCTATTCGGTGGTTCCGCGTATCGCCGGCGGAGAGATCACTCCGGACAAACTGATTGTGCTGGGTCAAGTGGCTAAACAGTATGACCTGTATACCAAGATCACCGGTGGTCAGCGTATCGACCTGTTCGGCGCCCAGTTGAACGATCTGCCGCAGATCTGGCAACAGCTGGTGGAGGCCGGATTTGAGACCGGTCATGCCTACGGTAAATCGGTCCGTACGGTGAAATCCTGTGTCGGCAGCACCTGGTGTCGCTATGGTGTCGGTAACAGTGTCGGCTTCGCAATAGATATTGAAAACCGTTACAAAGGTCTGCGCTCACCACACAAACTCAAGTTTGCGGTGTCCGGTTGTACCCGTGAGTGTGCGGAAGCGCAATCGAAAGACATCGGCGTGATCGCAACCGAGAACGGCTGGAACCTGTATGTGTGCGGTAATGGCGGTATGCGCCCGCGTCACGCTGACCTGTTTGCGACCGACCTCGACGATCAGACTCTGATCCAGTACGTCGACCGTATTCTGATGTTCTACATTCGTACCGCCGATCGCCTGCAACGCACCTCAGTATGGATGGAAAACCTCGACGGTGGTCTGGAGTACCTCAAACAGGTGGTGATTGAAGACAAGCTGGGCATCTGCGTTGAACTGGAACAGGCCATGGCCGAAAACATCGCTAAATATCAGTGCGAATGGAAAACCACACTGGAATCACCAGAGAAACTAAAGCGTTTCAATCACTTCATTAACAGTGATCAACGTGATGAACGTCTGCAGTTTGTCTCGGTGCGCGAGCAGCGATTCCCCAAAGCGGTAAAGGCGGACAAGCGCCAGCAGCAGATTCAGCAGATTGATATCGTGGAAGTGGAATAACCCACAACGGCCACGGACTTATTCAACAGTGATAAATTGAGCCATTAACAGGAGAAGGGCAATGGAAAACTGGATAACCATTTGTCAGGCAGAAGACTTGGTGCCTAACGTCGGCGTATGTGCACTGGTAGGCGGGGAACAGGTTGCGATCTTCAGTTGTCAGCGCAGCGGTCAGCTGTACGCCGTATCCAACTTCGATCCGATTGGCGAGGCGAATGTGATGTCGCGCGGCATGATGGGGTCGCTTGGCGGTGAACCTTATGTGGCATCTCCCCTGTATAAGCAGCATTTTCATCTGCTGAGCGGCGAGTGTCTGGAAGATGCGCAATACCGCCTGAAAACCTATCCGGTTCGTCAGCAGGATGGCGTCGTTCAAGTTCTCGCATCGCTGGCCAATGCGGCCTGATCGTAACGTTTCCACACCGCTGCAGTGACGCGGCGGTTGTGAATCTCTTTGAATTGATTAAAAGGATTGAATCATGGAAAACAGCAAATTTTCACTTTTTTCGTTCAGCGGCAAGATGAAAATCTTACACCTGAGCTGGATTGCGTTCTTCATCACGTTTGTGGTGTGGTTTAACTTTGCGCCGCTGCTGCAGATGGTGAAAGAAACGTTGGGGCTGAGCACTCAGGAGATCAAAACCCTGCTGATCCTCAATGTGGCACTGACCATTCCGGCGCGCGTCGTGATTGGTATGCTGACCGATAAATATGGTCCGCGTCTGGTTTATTCGGCTTTGCTGGCTGTCTGTTCGATTCCCTGTTTTATGTTCGCCTTTGCAGATAGCTTTATCCAGGCTGCGATTGCCCGCTTCCTGCTGGGCTTTATCGGTGCCGGATTTGTGATTGGCATTCGCTTGGTGTCGGAGTGGTTCCCGCACAATGAGCTGGGGACTGCGGAAGGTATCTACGGTGGTTGGGGTAACTTTGGTTCTGCGGCGGCGGCGTTTACCCTGCCGACAGCGGCTGTGCTATTCGGCGGTGAAGATGGCTGGCGTTATGCCATTGCCATTACCGGCCTGATGAGCCTGCTGTTCTCCGTGGTGTTTTACCGCAGTGTGACAGATACCCCGAAAGGATCGACCTACTTCAAACCTAAGCATATGACGGCAATGGAAGTGACCTCAAAAGGCGATTTCTTCTTCCTGTTGCTGATGAAAATTCCGATGTATGCGGTACTGGCTCTGCTGGCCTGGAAACTGTCTTCAGCGGGTATCGGGATGCTGCCGGATGTCGCGGTCAACTCTATCTACGCCGGTTTGGTCGCGCTCTACCTGGTTGAACTGACTCAGGTATGGAAAGTGAACAAAACGGTGTTTGACAAACCGGTTGAGCCTGTCCATCAGTACAAGTTTAAACAGGTTGCGGTACTTAATGTGCTGTACTTTGCGACCTTCGGCTCAGAGCTGGCAGTGGTTTCCATGCTGCCACTGTTTTTCTCGGAAACCTTTGAACTGACGCCGGTTGTCGCGGGTATGGTTGCGTCTGCTTATGCTTTCATGAACCTGATGTCACGTCCGGGAGGCGGTTGGATTTCAGACCGTTTCGGCCGTAAACCAACCCTGCTTATCCTGACCGCAGGTCTGGCGGTGGGTTACTTCCTGATGGGACAAGTCGGCAGCGAATGGCCAATCTGGCTGGCAGTGGCTGCGGCGATGATGTGTTCGTTCTTTGTTCAGGCCGGTGAAGGCGCTGTATTTGCGACTGTCCCCCTTATTAAACGTCGCATGACCGGTCAAATCGCGGGCATGACAGGGGCTTATGGTAACGTCGGCGCGGTGACTTATCTGACTATCCTGTCATTTGTCGACTATCAAACTTTCTTCTTTGTGATTGCCGCGACCGCAGTGGTTGGCTTTGCTGCCCTGATGTTGATGGAAGAGCCGAGCGGTAAGATTGCAGAAGTCAATGAAGATGGCAGCGTGACTCTGATTGATGTTTCACACTAAAGGTAGCTGAGTGGCGGTATAGATCGCCGCTCTCCTTTAGCGGATTTATCGGGAGACTTGATGAGACGTTTCGCCCGCACAGCGAAGCTCGTGTGATTAAGTCGTTCAAAAGCTCAATGTTGCTCAGGTTCTGTTTTCCCTGGCTGTGTTGAGCTTTTGTTCGGTCAGACTGGTAAAGTCACTATCAGGCTGACTAAGCAGAGCAAGTGAAGAGGATCTCTATGCATGCAAGGCAGATGAAACAGGGACAGGCACTGATGATTGATCATGCCGGTACCTCGCTGACCGGAACCCGGCAGCACAATCAGGACGCTTTGTTGGTGAAGCAGCCACAGGCGGCCGATGTTGTGGCGCATAAAGGTATTGTGGCCTGTATTGCTGACGGGGTAAGTTGCAGCAACCAGAGTCAGAAAGCCAGCCATACCGCGGTGGTGCAGTTTATTAATGACTATTACGCCACCCCGGACAGCTGGAGCATTCGCCATAGCGCCGGCCAGATCTTAACCGCGCTCAACAGCTCGCTGTATGAAGCGGGCTGCCAACAGAATCTGACCCACAACGGTTTGGTGACGACCTTCAGTGCCGCTATTTTTAAATCCAACACAGCGCATCTGTTTCATGTTGGCGATACCCGCATCTATCGGGTGCGGGATGGCAAATTGCGTTTGCTGACCCGGGATCATCAACGTACCCGGTTTGGTCAGCAAGCTTATCTGACCCGCGCACTGGGCATGGATAACCGGCTCGATGTCGACTATCAGACCGTCACTCTCAAACCTGACGACTATTTTATTCTGACCAGTGACGGCGTACATGATTTCGTCGATGAAACCCGCATGCTGGATGCGCTGAACCAGGAGTCCGGCCTGGACCTGCAAGCGCTTAGTGAGGCGTTATGTCAGCAGGCGCTGGACAACGGCAGCCAGGATAACGTCAGTTGTCTGCTGCTCAAGGTCAGGCAGCTACCGCAACGTACTTTGCTGGAACACCAGGTGATGACCCTGACGCGGGTGATTCCGCCCGCGCTGGAAGTCGGACAGAGCCTGGATGGTTATCGGGTTGATGAGGTGTTGTATGCCGGTTCACGCAGCCATGTGTATCGGGTGACCGAGGTGGCGAGCGGTGAAAGCAGGGTATTGAAAGCTCCTTCGCTGCAATACAGTGATGATCGGGATTATCTGGTTCATTTTGCCAACGAATTTTGGGTCGGTTCGCAAATCAACAGCGAGCGGGTCATGAAAGTGTATCCGACGCCGGCTGATTCACCGTTTATCTACCAGCTATGCGAATGGGTACAAGGCATTACCCTGCGGCAGTGGATGTTTGATAACCCCGCACCATCACTGGCCCAGGTGCGTACCATTCTGAGCGAAGTGGTGAAAGCGGTACGAGTGTTTCAGCGAGCTGATATGGTGCACCGCGATCTGAAGCCGGAAAACATCATGCTGACCAGCGATGGTAAAGTCAAAATCATCGATTTTGGCGCAGTTAAAGTGATGGGACTGGAAGAGATGCAAGCTGTTCCTGAGCCACAGGCCCCGCTTGGCGCGGTTAACTACATTGCGCCGGAATACATCAATGGCAGTGAGGTGACAGTGCTGTCAGATTTGTTTTCGATCGCTGTTATCGCTTACGAGATGCTGAGCGGACAATTGCCATATAAAGCCAGACAGTCTACCCATTTGCAGTCCGCCCGGCACATCAAATGGGACTACCGGCCGATCGAACAATTTCGCTCTGATATCCCGTTATGGGTCGATCTGGCGCTACGCAAAGCCACTCATCCATCACCTGCACAGCGTTATCAGGCGCTGGGGGATTTTATTCTCGACCTGTTTACACCCAACATCCGCTTACAGAAAGAGTTCAAACACAAACCCGTATTGCAGCGCAATCCGCAGCTGTTCTGGAAAGCCACCGCACTGCTGGCCATCGCCGTCGCGCTTCTGGAAGGGGTGATGTTGCTGTGAGCGGGCTAACTCGTGCGAAGAACTATCATAAGTCATATGGGTGAAATTCAGACCTCTGACAAATGATATAAATGTGGCAACAATTTGCTCGAGATAGGTAAAAAGTTGCTCGAATGAAGTAAATCCTTACCCTACTAACAATGTTGTCTACATAAGTTATTGAGTAAAAAAGAGCATGGTGGTGGCACAAAAATTGTGTGAGTGAAACAGCATTTTATGATGCTTTGTTCTCACACTGTTTAAGGAAAAAGTGATGCCAACTCCATGTTATATCTCTATTGAAGGCCAGACTCAGGGTCTTATCACCGCTGGTGCATGTACTGCTGATTCAATTGGCGATTCTTTTGTCGAAGGTCACGAAGACGAAATGCTGGTGCAGTATTTTGACCATAACGTGACTGTGCCAACCGATCCTCAGTCTGGTCAGCCATCAGGCCAGCGTGTACACAAACCATTCACTTTTACGGTCTCGCTGAACAAAGCCGTCCCTCTGCTTTATAACGCACTGGCTTCTGGTGAAAAAATGACCAGCGTTGAGCTGAAATGGTACCGCACCTCAATTGAAGGTAAGCAAGAAAACTTCTTCACTACCAAGCTTGAGAATGCTTCTATCGTCGATATTCACTGTGAAATGCCACATTGCCAGGATCCGGCCAAATCGGATTTCACCCAAAACCTGACTGTTGCCATGTCTTACCGCAAAATCACCTGGGATCACGTTAATGCAGGTACATCGGGTTCAGACGACTGGCGCAAACCAATTGAAGCGTAAACCACGCTGAAATAAGCCTGTAGACTACGCTACGCGTGCTCGTCTATGGGCTTTGTTTCAAATTCAGTGGGTTGAAAATTCGTTTAGGTTGAATTTGACGTAGTCGCAAACTCATTTGTTAGAAGCTCAGTTGGTTAAAAACTACTTGGTTGGTTTAGGGCTAACTGCGTGCTTCGAAGCTAACGGCTTGGTTCAGGGCCAACAGGTAATAAGGTTTAAAATGGCAAAGTTACAATTTATTCTCTCTGTGGACGGAATGCCCGAAGATACGTTTGTGGTGACAGAGTACCGTGGCAAAGAATCGGTCTCTGACAGTGTGATGAGCGGTTGTGTCACCTGTTATGGCTTCCGTTATGAGATAGATTTAGCGAGCCGACAATCTGGCATTAAAGCGAGCCAGGTGGTGGATAAGTCGGCGCAACTGACCGTGTTAAGGAATGGCCAGCCGGTTCAGTTTGTTCATGGCATCGTGCGTCAATTCGGACAGGCGGATATTGGTCATCACCATACCTTTTACAACCTGACGTTAGTACCAGCGCTGGAACGTTTGTCACTCAGACAAAACAGCCGGATTTTCCAGCTGAAAACCGTTGAACAAATCATCACCACTATTTTGCAGGAAATGGGGATTGATAACTTTTCTTTCTCACTGAAGAGAACGCTCTCGCAAAGAGAGTTTTGTGTTCAGTACCGGGAGACGGATTTGGCGTTTGTGCATCGTCTTGCTGCTGAAGAAGGTCTGGTTTATCACATTCAGCAAAGCGATGGTAAACACACGGTATGTTTCAGCGATGACAGTGCCTTGATTGCTAAGTTCGCTCAACCTGTACCATACAACGGTTTGTCCGGCGGGCAGGTTGATGGCAGCTATGTGTCTTCATTCACTTTGGTCAATCAAAGTGAGCCCAGCCATCTGACGATGCAGGATTACAGCTTTAAAAAGCCGGACTACGGTTTTCTGCAGCAACAGTCAGGGACGGATCTGAGTTTTCAGCAATCAACCTATGAGCATTTTGATTATCCTGGTCGCTATAAAGACGATACCAGCGGTGCCGCGTTCAGTCGTATTCGGTTGGAATATCTGCGACGAGATGCCGTGCATGCTGTGGGTAAAAGTAATCATGCCGGTATTCAGGCCGGAATAAAGTTCGATCTCACCGACAATCTTGAGCCGAGCGCGAACCGAGACTGGCTGGTTGTTGAAGTCTCTCATCAGGGCACTCAGCCTCAGGCTCTTGAAGAAGAAGGGGGCTCCGGTCAGACATCCTATTCAAACCAGTTTAAGGTCATCCCGGCGAACCTGACCTGGCGAGCTGCACCTGTCGCCAAACCTCATGTCGATGGCCCGATGATTGGTGAGGTGGTCGGCCCGGCCGGTGAAGAGATTTTTTGTGATGAACATGGCCGGGTGAAAGTGCATTTTCCCTGGGACCGTGAAAGTCAACAAGATGAGCACAGCTCTTGCTGGGTGCGTGTATCCCAGGGGTGGGCAGGTGCTCAGTATGGTTTTGTTGCTATTCCCCGTATCGGGCATGAGGTTATTGTTTCATTTTTGCATGGCGATCCGGATCAGCCGATTATCACTGGCCGAACCTACCACGCAACCAACGTTGCACCATATCTGCTGCCGAATCATAAGACCCGTACAGTGTTAAAAACCCAAACCCATCAGGGGGAAGGTTCAAACGAAATTCGCTTCGAAGATCAGGCGTCCATCGAGCAGATTTATATTCACGCGCAGAAAGATCAGGATGTGGTGATTAACAATATTCATCGTGAGTCTGTCGGGCTGGATTTCCACTCTCATATTGGCCGCCACCAGTACGAACTGGTGACAGAGAATGTCCACCGCTCGATTGGTAAAAATGTCACCGAAGAGTTGGGACAAGATCACCATATCAAAGTGGGCCGCAACCTGGTGCAACGAGTTTTAGGTAAGATAAACCGTTGGGTAACCGGCGGAGTTATTTCCAAAATCGATGGTGGTGTCAGCACCCAGATCGCAGCATCTGAAGAGAAACAAATCGGCGCAAACCAACGTGTTGCAGTCAGCAATGAAAGTTATCTGAAAGCCGCGGACATTGTTTTAGATGCCGGCAATTCACTGACTATTAAAGGGCCGGGAGGCTTTATTAAATTAGACAGTGCAGGCGTTACTATCTCTGGGGCTAAAGTCAAAATTAACGATGGAGGCTCTCCGGGAACCGGGACAGCTCCTGCCGTCACTCAGCCAGATGAGCCGGACAAACCTCAGCAACCTGATGCGCCGGATAGGAGAGGGTAAATGCCAGGAGCGGCGAGATTAGGCGATACAGCGGGTGGGCACGGATGTTTTCCGCCTACTTCTATCATTGCTGGTAGCCCGGATGTCTTAATAAATGGCAAACCGGCGGCCAGAAAGGGTGATGCTGCCTTGTTGCACGCTTGCCCTTGCCCCTATAAACCACACGGACTGCATGGCCGGGCGATTAATGCCGGTTCCGGCTCCGTGTCGATTAACGGTCAGCCGGCGGCACGTATCGGTGACGCCATAGACTGTGGTGGTTCGGTGGCTTCCGGGTCGGGTGATGTCATTATCGGTGATACGCCTTATCAATCCAATACTCACGCCTGTGGTGAAGGTGCGGTTCTTGGGCAGTCGTTATTTTTGAAAATCACGCCGTTGGCGAAAAATGTCGAAGCCTTGTGGAACAGCCCGACATTTACCCCGCAGGCACTGGCTGCGTTGGCGGGCTCTCAGGCAATGAGCACCGCCGCCGATATCGCAGCGGAGAAAGCGGTGTCCACTCTGCCGCCATTAGCGCAGTCACTGGTTAAGGTTGTTCAGTCCGGGGCCTCTAAATTGCAGATGCTGGATGTACTTGAAACAGGCACCAGCAAAGCAGAGCGCCGTGAGGCGAGAAAAGCGATTACTCAGGCTGCGTCTGCCAATGATCCGCAGACAGCACAGCGCTTTAGCATGGATATGGACGCGGCCGAAAAAGCCATGTTGGCCGACCACGTTTACACACTAGACAAAGAGCGGAATACTTTGGAACCTCATCGCAAGCAAGTCGCGGAGGATTTTGACAATGATTCGGGCTGGAGTGTGGCGACGGAAGATGATCTGGCAGAGTTGGGTATACAGCAAAAAGATTTGACGGTGAAAGGTACAAACTTCCGATCACAGGTCTATATTCCGGACCCCGAAGTATTTGGTGAAAACGCTAAACCGACATTGGTGTTTCGAGGTACTGAAATGGACAGTGGCAGTGACTGGGTCAAAGGGAATTTGAGTCAGGGTGCATTGGGACGTTCATCTTATTATGAGCAAGCAATAAAGGTTGTGAGGCGAATGAAGAAAAAGAAAATTCCAATAGATATTGCAGGACATTCACTAGGCGGAGGATTAGCCTCCGCTGCGTCAAAAGCCTCGGGGTATCCTGCTACAACCTTTAATGCTGCCGGTCTGCACCGCAATACTGTAGCCAATTATGGCGTTGCATCAGAGAGGCAAAGTGCAGACAGCTTAGTCACCGGGTATCGAGTTGATGGTGAGGTTCTGACCAGAGTGCAAGAAACAACGCCTGTGCTGCGTCGCCTGGCTCCCTCGGCAGTGCGAAACGGTGCGCTGGAAACCACCTTACCCAAGTCGACCTTTATGCCAGATGTTAAGGCAGGAACGACAGAAGATAAGCGCGGTTCGGTCGCGCTGCATGGCATGGATCAAATGCGTGAATCGATAGAAGAGCGTAAAGTGGGCGACTTACACAAATTGGCAAGTGAGGTTTAAGCATTGATTAAATGGATAATAGTCACCGTCGTTGTGATTGTGTTCGCACTGGTAGCAAAAGGAGCTCTGACGAAAGTGAGTAATAAAATTAACCCGCAGGACCTGTTTTCCGGACCGATGCTCGAAGTCGCCAAAGCGGTTGACCGCGATGATATTGCCCAGGTAAAGCAACTGGCTGCGCAGTTGGATGATATTAATGCATTGGGTGAGCACGGAGTGACTTTGCTGGTGTATGCCGTGATCGCTGATAAACCTAAGTCCATCAAGGTGTTAATGGAACTGGGTAGTGATCCTGCTATTGATGTGCCGGAGCAAGGCAACGCAGGTTATATTGCGATGTGGCATCCGGATGCAAAAAGTTTAGAGGCGCTGCTGCAGGCAGGAATGGATCCAAACTTGAAGGAGGAAGGAGATGCGCTGATATTCCACTCTCACAATATTGACGAATCTAATTCATTACCTGTGTTGGTGAAATACGGCGCCGATGTTAATGCGCTTAATGAAAAGCAAGAGCCACCTATTTTCGATATGTTAATGGTTCAGTTTAAAAATGCGCTTTATTTACTAGACCATGGTGCAGATGGACATTTTGTCAGCCCTTCAGGTGAATCGGTTGCATATAATGTCGAATTCCAACTGAATGAATTGGATCCAAAGTCAGAAGCCTATCAGACGATGTTAACCATAAAGGAAAAACTCGTTGCCCAAGGCGTTAAGTTTCCCGCGCTGTCACCCTGGGGCGAGCGCTTCGTGCGTGACATCGTGTTTTGCAAAGAGCCTTTGGGTTATCGCCCGCGCAGTGAATGCAAAATTGAAGGCGTAAACCGATTTGTTAAAGAGCCTGCGGAAGACATTAAACGCCAGGATGAGATGATTCTGAAAGAGCGTTACGGAATCGAGCACCAGTTTTAACTGCGATGAGCAAAACAGGGCTGGTTATTGGTGTGTTGGTTTTACTTGGAGCGATTGGAGCCGGAGACATGACAAGTATGAACAGTAAGGTAAAGCCTAAAGAGCTGTTTTCCGGCCCGATGCTCGAAGTCGCCAAAGCGGTTGATCGCGATGATATTGCCCGGGTAAAGCAACTGGCTGGTCAGTTGGACGATATAAACGCTCTGGGTGAGCACGGAGTGACTTTGTTGGTGTATGCCGTGATCGCTGATAAACCTGAGTCCATCAAGGTGTTAATGGAACTGGGCAGTGATCCTGCTATTGATGTGCCGGAGCAAGGCAACGCAGGTTATATTGCGATGTGGCATCCGGATGCAAAAAGTTTAGAGGCGCTGCTGCAGGCAGGAATGGATCCAAATCTGAAGGAAGAAGGTGATGCGCTGATATTCCACTCTCACAATATTGACGAATCCAATTCATTACCTGTACTGGTGAAATACGGTGCCGATGTTAATTCTCTGAATGAAAAAGGCGAAACACCGATATTTGATATGATCAGAGCGCAACCCAAAAATGCATTGTTTCTGTTAGAGCATGGTGCTGATGGCAGTGCGGTCAGTCCTAGTGGTGTTTCGGTAGCTTATTCTTATGAGTTGAGAATGAAACGCATCGATGAGAAATCTGCGGTTTATCAGGTCATGACAGAAATAAAGCAAAAACTCATTGCCCAAGGGGTTAAGTTTCCCGCGCTGTCACCATGGGGCGAACGCTTCGTACGGGACATTGTGTTTTGCAAAGAGCCTTTGGGCTATCGTCCGCGCAGTGAATGCAAAATTGAAGGCGCTAACCGATTTGTTAAAGAGCCTGCGGAAGAAATTAAACGCCAGGATGAAATGATTCTGAAAGAGCGTTACGAAATCGTGCATGAGTTTTAATGGAACAAACGTCAGTGAGCTTATTTTCACCAATTCCCAGACATCCTAACTCGCTGTTTCCCTTGTTGTCTCAGGCGCAAGGCAAGCAAGTGTATTTACTGTTTGATCAAGTCCAGTTTACGCAAGGCAGGGAATTCTGGGACACGATGAAAAACCGACGTGATGTAGAATGGTGTTATTTACTTTCAGGTACTCCACTTGCGTACCTGGAAGAGGGATCACCTGTGCTGATCTCGGTCAGGGACGGTAATCCCGGAGAGACGCTTTATTACTGGCTATGTGAGCATCTGGAAGCCCCGGAGCGATTCGGTTTTATCGGAGTATATGATGGTTCACTGGCAGAGGTGCAGCGTCACTGGCAGAACTGGGTTTACTTTTGGGACAAAAATCAACGCTCAATGATGTTGCGCTTTTACGATATTGCGGCTTTTCCCCTTTGGTACGACATTCTGATGCCAGAGCAAAAACAAAAGTTTAAAGGTAAACATGAATCCATCGCTTTCTGCGAGCGCAGTGATGCGATTGATTTGTCATTATTTCAGTGGCCAGAACTGCCATATGAAGACGACCCTCAAGCCGCTTCGGTTTATCCGGTGCAACTGACTGCGGCGCAACATGAACAGTTTTTCTATCCGCAACGCATTGAAAGCCTGGTGGATGAACTCTTCCGCCGCTTAGCGCCAGATTACGCATGGCTGTTGCCACAAAGTATGGTTCGCCTGCGATTTCATGAAGGATTGGCGTTAGCCCGACAGCGCTACAACTTAGCAACGTCATTGGAGCGGGAAACCTATGCCCTGTATCGGTTTTACATTGCCGATCGCTTTGATGAACATCCGGAATTCATTCGTCTGATGAGTTTTTATTCTTTACGTGATGCCATTGGTCATTTTTACGATTTCTACCTTACGCATCAGGAAGACATGAGCGCCTATCGAACAGCGGGCTGGTTAGGGATTGAAGGGAAGGCGAGATTGATACCATGAACGAGCACCTGAAAGGGACGCAAACCATTATCAAACAAGAGTTGCAGACTTTGCTGGCACAGCCGGGCTGGTATTTAATGGCGGAGGCAGCGGTTAATGAATCGCTGTTAAGTGCTGTCCCTGAAGAAAAGTTTGCCCAGCGTCGCCTCTACTGGGATGAAATGGGTCAACAAAATTCGTCCATTTCTCCCTTTTTACTACCGCTTGATTGCTTTTCCCGGGCCGAGAAAAACATTACGCATGTTGCTCACTGGGGGATTGCTGTGCAGCTGCATGATGATTTTCAGTCGCTGACCACTGACCATCAGATCGATTTGATTCAAAAACATTTCCGCGCCTGGACATTGGTGGTGTTACCTGACGATCAGCAAGTATTGATGCGCCTGACGGACTGGGACATTTTTAATGTGTTATGGCGCTCAACAGATCCGGCGCACTTATCCGATTTACAGGGGCCTTTGAAACGTGTGGCTTACTGGCAGGCGGGTAACGATGCAGTCGCGGTCCGGGAAATGAGCGCCCCGCGCCAAACGAGACCCATGGTCATGCCGAATCGTTTATCTGAACGACAATATCAGGCATTAAGCGCGTGGGGAGATCGTCATGTGTATCAGCAATATCGCACCCACCTCTATCAACATCATCCGCAAACCCAGAACTGGGATGACGAAACGTTCAACCAGTACCTGCTGCGTAATGTGAACAGCGCTCATCAACTCGGCTTCTATCAACAAGCCGACGTGGTGGTGTATTTGAGTATTTCGTTGCTGCTGGGTGAGCAGTTTCATCAGTCAGATTGGGCACAGTCCATTCTTCAATCTCCACAGGTCATCGGCGATAAGAGTCGTATGGACCGATTATTGGCCGAAGCGGTGAATGCTTTAGGCGAGGACGCGACAGAATCATGAGTCAGGGTAAGCAAACTGAATTATTATCGAGCGCTCAAGCGGCTAAACAAAACTTTCAAACGGACAACGTGATCGACGGAGGCTGCGTCGAGTGTGGTTGTGAAGTGTTTGTGCATTACCATTACGATGATGGCCAGCCGATCAGCGATGCCTCGTTTGTACTGACAGACAGTAATCAGGCAGAGATTACGGGGAAGACTGACGCCAACGGCATGTTTAAAGTGCAGAACATGGGATGTGGAGCCTACGACCTGATGTTGGGTGAAGGCAGCGATGAATTTGAGCCACAACCCAAATTGCAAAATAACCCCGTCTTGCAGGACAACCCGGAATACGCGGTATTGGCTGGTGAATATTTTGCGTTGTTTACCCTGCTCAGAAAAGAAGGCTGCCTGGTATACGATGCGGATGACAGCAGTGATGAACATGTGGATGTGGATCGTGATACCTGGTTTGTACCGGATGAATACGAAAGTGCGTATGACCGCTTCTGGGAGTTGTCTGAGCAAATAAATAATGGCCCGATATCGCTGCGCCAGGCCGTAAATAAAATGCACAGCAGCCTGGCGGGAGAGCTCGCCGGCCGGGCTCAGGACAATAGCGCCATTTTGCTGTTTTGCCAAATTGCGTTGGGCTTTGTTCCTGTGGTCGGACAGGCTCTGGATCTCTATGACCTGGGCGATTGGGGCTGGCGCACTTATGAAGGTGATAACCTCGATAACTGGCACTGGGGCGAAGGTGCACTGGTGGCGATTGGTTTTGTTCCGGGATTGGGTGATGCGGCCAAGAAAACCGGTATGGCGATCATCGATGCGTTAAAGAAATCGGATTCACGAGCGATTCAACTGGCGATCAAGATGATTCGCAGCCTGTCTAACGGCAATATCGTGCAGTACCTTTCAGGGATAGCCAGCACGCTGAAAGAGTGCGGTGCAAAAGCGATACAATTGCTCGAAGACATCATTGCCGGCTTAGAACGCCTGGTAAGCCAGAGCAACAGCTGGATCATCCGGTTAGCTAAAGATGCCTTCCTTGGCTTGATTAACGCCATGGATACGCTGGCTAAGAAAGTGGATGCCATGGTTGACTGGCTGATTACTCAGGTGAATGAATTTATCAGCAAAGTCGTCACCCGGGTTTCCGGTACGCCGGCACGCAAAAATACACTCCGGGACGCTCAGCCGATGAACGCCGGGACGGCAAAACCTGCGCAGCGGCTGGAACCTGAGCAAAAATCGGGCAGTCATGAGCAAAGTGCGAACGATACCCAAAGCCGGGATGCAAAACAGAACACTAACTGCACCAACGAGTGTGGTACTGAACCTATCGATCTGAACACTGGTAAAATGTTTGAGCAGCGCACAGACTTTAGTGTCGACGGTCTGCTGGCGCTTGAACTGACCCGCTATTATCAGTCAACCGGTGAACGCGCCTCCGGCATTCTTGGCTCACTATGGCGTACCAACTGGGATATCGCGCTTGAGATTCAGGATGAACAAGTCGAGTTTGTGGATTACGACCATTCCAGAGCCTTGTTTGTATTGCCTGCGGATCAGCAGGAGCGTACCCGATCGATTAGGAAACCCGGCTGGACATTACAACGTGACGGGTTCGATCTGACGCTGACTCATGTATCAGGCATGCAATATCGTTTTGGGCATGCTGAGGGGAACGCATTAAAACTCAGTGCGCTGGGGGATGCATTTGGTCATCAGATCGAGTTTCTCTACGACAGAGACATACTGAAAGCGGTTGTCCTGCCTGACGGACGTTACATTAAAGTCAAATCACAGCGGCGCCGGGTTGATGCTCTGGTGTTGTTTAGTTCGCAAGATGAGATGTTGGAAACCCTGGCTACTTACCAATATGACCGCAAGGGTTGGCTGACGGCCGTGAGAGCGGCTCCGGGTCGTAACTTTGACTATCACTATGATGATAAAGGTTACTTAACTCGCTGGAATGATTTAGCCCATACCTGGGTTGAGCATGATTTTGACGAGCAGGGCCGGGCAATCGCTACCCGCTGTTCGGGCGATTTCTGGTGGGATAAAGTGCGTTACGACGATGAGCGCCACATTACTTACCACCGTGATGCCTTTGGTGGCGTGATTCAGTATCATCTCGATGAACGTAACCGCGCAGTTAAGGTCGTGGCGGCGGATGGCGCAGAGACATTACAAGAATGGCAAGGTGAGCTGCTGTCGGCGATTGTTAATCCGAACGGTGAACGCACTGAATATACGCACGACGAACTCGGTAATCTCACCTCGGTGACATTGCCTTCCGGTATTGCGCATCAATATCAGTATAACGAAAGCGGGCAACTGACGGCTTATATTAACCCTCTCGGGGCAAGCTGGCTGCTGGATTACCATTCTGCCGGTACACTGCAGTCGGTTACTGACCCGGATGGTCACCAATGGGAGTATGAGTACAACGAGCATGGCTTACGTACACTAAGCCGTGGGCCTGACGGTCTTGCCGTACATTATGACTATGATGATATTGGGCGTCTGATTGGCCTGCGCCCCGAGATGGGCGAGGCGGTGACCTTCACTTATGACGCTTTAGGGCGTTTATCGGCGCGGACCATAGGCGGCCAAACCCGCCGCTGGCGGTATGAAGACACGAAGCGTATGCCTGCGCAAGTGGTGTACGAGGATGGCACGCACGCCAGTTTCCAGTATGACATTGAAGGCAATCTGACTAAGGTCACGGATGCGATGGGTAACGCTTCGGCGTTTAGCTATGGCGCATTTGATAAATTGCTGACCGCGACGGACCCGATGGGTGCCGTTACCCAATATCATTACAACCCGATGGCTGAATTTGCCGGTGTGACCAACAGCCAGGGGCATCAATGGCGTTATGAGTTTGATGAATGTGGCCGAATTCATACCGAACGTCATTACGACGGCCGTACTGAATCGTACCGTTATGACTCAGCCGGTAGGCTGGTTGAACACATTAAACCCAACCAGCATGCCTTAACGTACCGCTACAATGCCGATGGTCAGCTGGTCGAAAATCACAGCTTGAATCCGCTTGGCGAGCAGACCGGACGTACCTGGTATGAATACGACGACGCAGGGCGTTTAATCAGCGCAGAAAATGGCGACATTGATGTCGTGATGGAGTACAGCCCCGGCGGGCAACTGCTTCAGGAATGCCTGGGTGGGGTCGCGCTGACACACCAATACGATAAAGCGGGATATCGCCAGCAACTCAGCGGGACACACACACTGCGCCAATACCAATGGCAGCAGGGCCAGCTGGCCGGGTTACAGGTTGGTGACCACCAAGCGCTTAACTTTGCGTACAACCCGATGGGGCTGGAGCAACAGCGCCTTAATGGGCAGGGGTTCCACCTGCATCACGACTGGGATGACAGAGGACGCCTGCAGGCCCAGCGTCTGGGCAGCAAAACCCTGACGGGTATGCCGGATGCGCTCAGAGAATATCACTATGATAAGCTTGATCGCTTAGTCGGTATTGATGACAGCCACTGGGGCAGTGAGCGATTTGAGTTGAACCGCAACGGTCAGATAACCAGCCGTACTCATACGCCGCAAAAAGGCAGCCAGTATCAGTTTGTCACCTTGTTTGGTTATGATAGCGAACTGAACTTAAATGAAACCGCCAGCGCTACACACTATACCGATACTGTGGTGCCCATCAGCCAGGCTGCGTTAAACAAAGCCGCCCGTCAATATGATAACGCGGGACGTGTGGTTCAGGTCGGGCGTTTTACTTACCATTACGATGAATGTGGCCGTGCGATTCAGAAAATTGAACGTAAAGATGGCTTCCGCCCGCAGGCAACGAACTTCAGTTGGGATGAGCACGACCGGTTAATCCGGATTGAACTGCCGAATGGTGAGCGCTGGCGTTACCGCTATGATGCTTTCGGGCGTCGGGTTGCCAAAGAGTGTGAGCGCGGCGCGCAAGCCAGTCAGCAGGTGCATTATCTGTACGACGGCGCACAGGTCATCCAGCAAACCCTGAAAACCGCCAATGGCGAGGCGCTGCAAAGTACAGAATACATTTATGAGCCCGGGTCATTCCGGCCGGTGGCACAGGTCAACACTCACCATCAATTGCAGACGGAAAAGCTGCACTATGTGGTGACCGACCACGCAGGCACACCCAGAGAGCTGTGTTCAGAAAATGGTGACATTGTCTGGCGTGGTGAGCAAGGTTTATGGCAAGGTCACCATCAGACATTGCAAAGCAATATCAAACAGTTATTTGAGGATGCGGCTAACGACCCGGTGCAGTGTGACCTACGTTACCAAGGTCAGATTGAAGATAAAGAATCCGGGCTTTACTATAACTTAAACCGTTACTATGATGCAGACAGCGGCCAATACCTCAGCTCAGACCCCATAGGAATGCTGGGCGGCCTGCGACCTCAGGCGTATGTGCATAACCCGATGGAATGGGTGGATCCGCTGGGGTTGACGGGGTGTTCAACAAAACTCGGTAAAAATATGATGGAATCGATGGGACTACCTAGATCTACTAAATGGGCAGGTTACCAAGCTCATCATGTTATACCTAAGCAGCTGAATGACCATCCTATTCTTAAAAAGATAGAGTACGATATTGATGCTCCAGAAAATGGTATTTTTTTACGAAAAGCGGATGATATGTCAAGTGCTATGGCAAGACACCAAGGTAATCACAATGGTTACACTAAAGCGATAAAAAATGCCTTAGATAAAATAGATTGTAATAGAAGTGTTGAGGATATTAAGAGGCAAGTTGCTAACATACAGAGTGTAGCCAAACAAGAAATGCAAAATGGTTTACCAATAAGATCTAAAGATCTTTCTCGTAATGGTGGAGAAGAGGGTAATCAAGTAGCATTGAAACTATGGAATAATGTTTTAGGAAATTGATATGCATAAATTAAGTGGTGAATTCATTAAAGAGCCAATTTTAAAAATATGTAATAATGAGATATTCGATAGTCATGAATGTTTAAAAGATGATCAAGTTCCGATTTATGATCAAGATATGGCTCTAAAATTATTTTATTCTCAGAGTGTTCCAAGTGGTTTTGTGGTTTTTCAAGATAGAATTGAAGATGAAGTTTCTAAGTTTTCTTTAAATGAAAGCTATGATGAGGCCGAGAATTATATAAATGATGTTACTCAGTATCGAACTAAGATATTTAGTGATTTAATGGTAAAATATAGAAAGAAAAAAGTAAAAAAAATAAACAATAAAAGTGAGGACTTTTACTTCGAAGTAATAGATGATTTATACTATATAATGAAAATGTTATCTATTCAAAGATATATAATTGGTTTTGATGAAAATAGCTTGTTAGAAAGGTTTTATGATGTGATCTGTACAGGCTATTTTCCATGTGGGTTGACACAAGAAAATAAATTGTGTGTTTTTGATTTTAAAAATATAAAATAATACCCATTTAAATTTTTGGTGATTACTATTTTCTTTAACTTTTATATTAAGTGCTAAGTATTATTTTTCATGAAGTACAGAGTATAAAAATCACTACGGCTATAATATTAGAAAGGAGCCATTAGGCTCCTTTACGCTTTGTTGTTTCTATCACGAACAGGCTCAGCAGAATAACTGAGCCTGTGTGAGTATCGCAATCAACGCTCTGTTGCTAAGCGGGACTGCGCAGTGAATTTGTGCAGGCGAATTGCCGCAGCGAGAACGACGATGGTTGGGATAATCCAACCCGCGTAGTAGCTGTACAGCGGCAGCCACTTGGTCAGAGTTGAGTCCGCTTGTTCAGGCATGCTGCCCAGGATGTGCAATGCATCCAGGCTGCCAAAGATCAGTGCAGTGGCTACGGTCACCAGAACGCCGGATACGGAAATGAAGCGCTTCAGCGGCGCAATCAGCAGCAGTGCGATCGCGATTGGGTGCAGTGCCACAACCGCTGGCAGGGTGATTTTCAGAAGCTGTTCCAGGCCCACGTTAGCCACCAGAGCAGCGATCACCATGCTGACAATCACGCTGTTACGGTAAGAGACTGACGGGAACGTTTTGCTGTAGAACTCACTACCGGCTGTCGTTACACCAATGATGGTGGTCAGACAGGCCAGAACCATGACCGCGCCCAGCAGAACCGTACCGAACACACCAAAGTGCATGGTCGTGAAGGCTGTCAGAATATCGCCGCCGTTGGTGAACGTGGTTGCACCGCCAGCGCTGGTTGCACCGATGTAGGCCAGCGCAATGTAGACTAAGGCCATCGCCACCGCGTACATACCGGCTGCAATCAGGGTGTATTTGGCAATCGCTTTCGGCTGGCTGACGCCCATGCTTTGAATCGCGCGGAAGATAACCCAGCCAAAGCCAATCGAACCTAGAGCATCCATGGTCATGTAACCCTGTGTGATACCTTCAGAGAACGCGTTATTAACGTACGTGCCGGTTGCCGTGCCAATTTCATGGGCAGGGAACAGCAGAGCGACCACAGACATCACAACCAGAATCGCCAGCAGAGCCGGCGTCAGCCATTTGCCCAGCGTGTCAATCAGTTTGCCTGGATAGAGCGAGAACAGAATCGCTGCGATACAGAACAGAACAGAGAACGGGATCAGGGCGCTGTCACCAAAGAACGGGCTGATGCCGAACTGGTAAGCGACGGTAATGGCGCGAGGTACCACGAACGCCGGACCAATTACGATAAATACCAGAATCCAGAAAGTGGTCGCAATCGGGCGTGGCAGTACAGAAGTCAGGTTATCAGAGCCGCCGACCAGCGCGACGATGACCAGAGCAAAGGCAGGTAAACCTACACCTGCCAGCAAAAAGCCAGCCATGCCCTGAAACAGATGTTCACCGGCCTGATAGCCCAAAAATGGTGGGAAAATAAGGTTGCCCGCGCCTAAATACATGGCGAAGGTCATAAAGCCCAAAGCGGCAATGTTGCGTGCACTTAACATACTCTTCCTCAACATGTCGGATGGGAAGCGGCTGCTGAGTGAGCGTGGAGGCGTCTCTGCCAGCAACTTCGACCGACAGAAAAATAAATGGCCTGTCAGCTCCGGTGTAATAGACCCAGAGAGAGCAGGAGGAGCCGATCAGACGCAATCGCTTGTTTGCAACGGTGCAACAGACAAATTGTGGTAGCGGCGAATGACATACTCAGTCCTGGCTGACAGTAAGTTCCGGAGAGTTAATCTCTCCTGTGTGGCGCCGTTATAAACGTATACCCTATAACGTGGCAACCCTTTAACCAGTAAATGGTGGATATTTCTAATTATTTGATTTTGGTTGGAATAATTAACTGATTATCGACTAATTAACCAAAACGAACAACTTAACACTTTTGCAATATTATCTACTTTCCATTCACGCCTGTGCGCAGCAAAAGCAACAGATATTGCTAAGCTTGTGTGATTACATCGGGTTTTATTCTCGAAATGATGAAATTAGGTGCATGTTTTATCGTATTGATTGTAGTCTGTTTTTTGGGCAAAAGGACGTTACCATGACAGAAAAGGTATTCTGGACCAATCCCTATTTAGCTGAGCTCACCTCGCATGTGTCGCGGGTGGACGGCAGTGAAGTAGAGCTGTCACACACCATTTTTTATGCAGAATCCGGTGGTCAGGAGAGTGACCAGGGCACCATCGGCGGTATCGATGTGGTTAAGGCAAGTAAATCCGGCACGCGGATTATTTATCAGCTAGCGTCGCAGCCGACCTTTACTGTCGGTGACAAGGTTGTGACCGTAATTGACTGGCCAAGACGTTATGCGTTGATGAAGTTACATTTTGCGGCTGAAGTGGTACTTGAAATCTTCACGCAGCGTTTTGCTGATTTCGATAAAATTGGCGCTCATATTTCAGCCGATAAAAGCCGGATTGATTTTGCCTGTCCGCACAGTATCACGCCATTGCTGAACGACATTCGGGCCGAGGCACAGCAATTGATTGATGCTGATCTGGCTATCGAAAGTCAGTTTTCCGATCCTCTGGTTGAACGTCGGTTTTGGAAAGTCGCGGGATTCGCCCAGGTTCCTTGTGGCGGAACCCATCTGCGCCGTACATCAGAAGTGGGTAGGATTGCTCTTAAACGTAAGAACGTCGGTAAAGGCAAGGAGCGGGTAGAGATCCTGCTGGCCGATTGATTTCGACCGAAAAAAACAAAGCCAGCGTGGTTGCGCTGACACGGCGGTGTTTATTTGCTGCAGTGAAGAGTACTCTTTGTTATGCACAGTGTTTACTGTGCATATTTTTTTTCAATGCTGAAGGAAAGCCATGATGAACATGAAACAGTTCTCGCATCAGGTCGGGCTGTCGCCGCATACCCTGCGTTATTATGAAAAAATCGGTCTGCTGAAAAACATCCGGCGCGACGCAAGCGGACACCGGAGCTACACTGCCAAAGATATCGACTGGATAACCTTTATCATCCGCCTCAAAGTAACCGGCATGCCGCTGGAAGGCATACTCGAGTATGCCAATTATCGTGACCAGGGATCTGCCACGGTCGGCGAGCGTCAGCACCTTCTAGAGCAGCACCGCAGCGCGCTGCAACAGCATATCGAGCAACAGACTCAACACCTGTTGGCGCTGGAAGCCAAAATTGAATTGTACAAAAACGGAAAAGTAGCTTGACTTAGAGTTCTCTCTAACTTGTAAGGTGCCTGGGTCGTTAACCACAGGAGAAGGCCTTAATGGAAACCACACGATTTGAACGCGGACTGCAACAACTGACCAAGATCGACGGAGAAGCCGGGCAGAAGGTCATTGAAAGCCTGCAAGACATTTGCCCGGATCTTGCCCGCTACACCATTGAGTATCCGTTCGGTGATATTTACTCACGCCCGGGACTGGATCTGAAAACACGTGAAATCGCTACCGTGGCTGCGTTAACCGCGATGGGTAACTGCGCGCCGCAATTAAAGGTGCACTTACATGCGGCACTCAATGTCGGGTGCAGTGAAGAGGAGTTGAAAGAGGTGATTATCCAGATGTCAGGTTACGCAGGTTTCCCGGCAGCACTGAACGGGATGTTTGCTTTGAAAGAGGTTTTAAAGTCCTGAGCGTTAGACGTTCTGTTTTTGTGGAAGTGGGGTGATATGTCCCGCCTTGGATCTCTGTTTTTGGGGAAGTGGGATAGTATGTCCGTATGTCCCGCTTTTACTTTCGATGTTCTTTCTGGGTTGGTGCAAGCGGTCCAGTCCCTCTTTGCTGGCATTAATGATTTCGTGGCGTTGTATGTCACGCTTTTGCTTTCTCGGTTTCTATGAGCTTAGTGTCAGCGTGCCAGTCACTCTTTGTCTTGCCAAAGAGTAACCAGAAAGGCGCTTGGTTACTTTGATGTGGTCCGGCCGGTTTTAGGCGTTCCCGACGCCGAAAACCTAAAAAATCGTCCTGATTTTTTGCCTATGATATTGATTTTCTGAGATTGGTGAGATCGTTGTTGATTTAAACTCATTGATCAAAGTGATACCTTGATGCTTTAGAAATTAGGACAGAACCCGTTAGTGGTTGAGTCTTAGCGTGCGTCACTATTTCTGCCTTATACTTGTGGTAGCATTCAGGCTTAAATTGCAATTAGATATGTAACCATGTCATCAGATTACTACGGCAGCAGTGCCAGTTATGCTCGCAAAGAGGCGGGCTATCGTGAGAAAGCGCTCAAGCTTTATCCTTGGGTGTGCGGCCGCTGCGCCCGTGAGTTTGTCTATTCCAACCTGCGTGAATTAACCGTTCACCACAAAGATCATGACCATACCAATAACCCGGAAGACGGCAGCAACTGGGAGTTGTTGTGTCTTTACTACCATGATCATGAGAACAGTAAATACCTGGAACACGAACGTTACGGCAGCGAAATCAAACCGGGTGAGGATGAGCATCAAGGCGCGACCTACAATCCGTTTGCTGATTTAGCCAAGAAGATGAAGAAGTGAGTTTCGCTTGTGGCGGGTTTCGGCTCGCCGCTATTTTGTGATCCATATTTTATTATTTGGCGCTGGTCGTTAAAAAAGTTCACTCATATAAAAAACTGAGTATGTTCTAGTGATAAGTTACCTCTGAATATTTTCACGATATCTAATTCTTGGGTAGGTATAATCTTAGCGTTAGTAAATAGTGAGAATTATCGCATAATTTGAAATTTAGTAAGCAAATGGAGTGATTATGAACTAAGTATAATAAAAGTTCTCCAAAAGTGAGTAAGATAATGACGGAAAATCGTAAAAACCCATTTGATATTTTAGTTGAGCAGAGAAGTGATTTTATTGTGCTAGGTTTGACTGGAAGAACCGGTAGTGGATGTACAACCGCTTCAATGCTACTTAGTGGAAAGGGAAAGAACTTCCCTTCTTTAGAATCCTTGACGCATGTAGATGGATATAAGTTATCATCTCTTAGCCAAAAGAGATATAGCATTGCAAAATTTTATGCTCAGAAACATTTTCCATCGTTTCTTTCTATTAAAATTAGTGACTTAATTAGTGCTGTGATTTTAGAATCCTCTAAAAAAGAGTTAATTAATTTTATTTCTAAGGTCCTTTGCGTAGAAAAGTCAAAAGTAAGAACTGCTTTAGATGCAATTAATTTTAAAAATCGTGCTAAGAGAATCAGAAGATGGGAAGAAATTGTTTCTTATTGGCTTAAAGGTACGAAAATGCCGTCTCCCACGGGAAGGGATATTCAGAAGCTTTTACTAAAATACAAGCTGTTCTCGAAAGCGTTTAAGACTCAACTACAACTTGAATTTGGTGAGGGTGCATATACGAAGCTTTATCAACATGCCGGTAACTCCTTACGGATGCAAGGTAAACTTAAGCCAGCTCTAGAGAAGTCTTTCGATGTCAATAACCTACTAGAGATTCCTAGAGTTATTGATAGAGTGATCAAATCTGTCCGACGAGCGGATAAGTTAATAAGAAGACCAACTTGCATCGTAATTGATGCCTTTAGAAATCCATACGAAGTAAGATATTTCAAAGATCGATATGCAGCGTTTTATCTTATGTCTATAAATGCGAGTAATGAAGACCGTGTCGAATACTTAACTAATGTACATAAATACACTGCTCAACAAATAAAAGATCTTGACTCGAAAGAGTCAGGGAACTGGGATTTATTTCATGATAGACAGCAAGAAGATATGTCAAAGGCACAGAAATTATTCGTCCAAAATGTACCTGCATGTTTAGAGTTGTCAGACATACATCTGTATAATCCGAGAAAAGAACCCGAGAACCATAATGCACTGTTAGCTCAATTAGCGTGGTACATTAGTTTGATGCAACATCCAGGGTTGATAACTCCAACATCTATGGAAAGAGTTATGCATATAGCCTATTCAGCAAAACTTAATTCAGGATGTGTTTCACGACAAGTAGGAGCTGTTATAACCAATCGTGACTATTCAGTTCAAGCAATTGGCTGGAATGATGTGGCTGAAGGACAGTTGCCGTGTAATTTACGTTCGCTAAGAGATCTAAATAATAATTTTGATAAAGTCGCTTATAGTGTATATGAGAGAAACAATAGAGAATTTAGACATATAGCTAAAGAGGAATACAAAAAATTAAAATCATTAGAAAATGAAGGTATTAATCCAACTTATTGTTTCAAATCGCTACAAAACGTTGTGGAGGGGGAAAGAAATCAGGTACATACTCGTTCTTTACACGCAGAAGAAAATGCCTTTATGCAATTAGCAAAATACGGGGGCACTGGTATTAAGGGAGGGAAACTATTTACCACTGCTAGCCCATGTGAACTTTGTGCGAAAAAAGCATATCAACTTGGAATAGAACAAATAGTATTTATTGATCCATATCCAGGAATAGCAAGAGACCATATTCTTTCAATAGGAATGCACCAACCTACCGTGACCCAATTCATAGGAGCTGTAGGTGATGCATATCACAGACTCTATACGCCTTTGATGCCAATGAAAGATGAACTAAGTCTAAGGAAAAACTAGGTATTTGAGTTACTGATTTTTTTAAATCAAATTCGAGATTAATTCCTTAAAGGAATAATGTTTTCGAACGATACTCAATCTTAACACTCAGCTATTCGCCAACAACTTAACACCCATAAACGCCATTAAGCTGCTGGAGCAGCGGCAGATGTGCTTTTTGAAGCGGGAGAATGTGGCTGGGTGGAAAGACCAAAAGCCACAATCGCGTACCATACCGTATCAATCAAAAATGCAGCCAGAGTGATCAATGCGAACGAATAGTCCGGAGTCGAGTGGGGAAGAAAAGTGGCGAATGCACTAGTAAAGACGATGGCGGTTTGTATATAACGGCGACTATGAAAATTGTTCAATCATCCTTAAAAAACAAAAAAAGAAGCCAACCCACTACAGGTTGGCTTCTTCACTTTACAACAACTCTCCATTCAATCAGGAAATCATCAGTTCATTTCCTGCAGTGCGGTTTGCCCTGCAATCCGGCCAAAGGTAAAGATATCGGCCAGCGCGTTACCGCCGAGGCGGTTACCGGCGTGGATACCACCGGCCACTTCACCTGCGGCGTACAGATGCTTGATTGGCTGGTTGTTGTCATCCAGTACGCGAGTTGCGGTGTCAATCTTGAGGCCGCCCATGGTGTGGTGAACGACTGGCTGTCTTGGGGTCGCGTAGAACGGCGCTTTTTCCACTTTTAAACTGAAGGTATCTTTGTGGAATTCAGGATCGAAACCGGCTTCAACATAGCTGTCGTATTTGTTGACGGTATCGACCAGCACGGCAGGCTCCATGCCGACTTTCAGCGCCAGTTCTTCCAGCGTATCGGCTCTGAACAGCGTCCCTTCGGCGACCTGACGATCAATTTTCTCCTGGCTGGTGTTGGCCGCGGTTTTCTTGATCTCGTCATCAGCAATCAGGTAGAACAGGCCGCTTTCAGCTCATCGCTGACCCTCACCGCGGATCAATCACTGGCTTGTGATTTATACACCACTAAGCTGTTTGGCCTCGATGCGAGAGAGATTCTGCAAACCGTCAATCGTATCGAGGGGATGGAAGCCATCGTCATAACCCAGGACGGGCAATTTGCCACCACGCCCAATCTGAGAGACAGGATTACGATGGCTTAGGTTTTAGGCGTTGCATACTATGACCCGAGTAACTGCTGCGAGTTATATATCACGCCGCCGCCAGCCACCAGCAATAAGAATCCGGCACATAACCCTTCAATCCAGCGTGAGCTGAAGGCTTGCGTCCACCATTTTGCGCCGAGGATATACAGCGACAGAATGGTCAGATCAAACAGCACCCAGATTGCTGACAGCGTCATCACGCTGGTGGAGAAATTGTGTGTCACGGCAATGAACTGTGGAAAAAACGAGACAAAAAACAGGATGTCTTTCGGGTTCGCAATGCCAATCACAAAGCCTTTGACCAAGCCGCTACGGTGAGCGTTTTGCCTGGCCGGATGTGTGGCTGCTGCGTTCCGGGCGCCTGCATTGTCTATCATTGCCAGCAAGTCACTGATGGCGGTATAGCCAATGTACAGCGAGCCGAGAATACCCAGTAAGTACAGGTAAGCGGGAGACAAATGAACCACGCCAGCCAGCATTAATACCGCGGTGGTCAGCAACAGCAGTGACGCGCCATTGGTGCCAAGCATGGTCATAAATGCTTTGCGCTGACCATGACGTGCCGCGGTAGAGGTGATTAAAGCCACTACAGGGCCGGGGCTGAGAATTAAAAGCAACACGGCCAGGCTGTAACTGGCGAGCAAAGAAAGGTTCATCGGGCGTGGTTTCCTGTGACTGAATCGGGCCGGGCGTACTTTTTATGAGCACATCTGTATGAGCAGCACTCACGATTATCAAGTGTGAGTACTAATCGGCTTGGGAATTAATGGGCTGATTATCCTCAATCAGTCCATTGGTGAAAAACGGAAAAATCTGTATATTATTGTGAGTTAAACTCACAATGGATGATTGCAGTGACCTTACCTCCACTGTACGCGCTGCGCGCATTTGAAGCGGCAGCCCGTTTAGGCTCGTTTTCTAAAGCTGCACAACTGCTCAACGTAACGCCAGGCGCGGTCAGCCGCCACGTGCGCACACTGGAAGAGTGGTTTGAATGTGAGCTGTTTCAGCGTCACGGCCCGAAAGTCACCATCACACCGGCTGGTAATACGCTGGCAACCCAACTGGCTGAAGGATTCCAGAGCCTGGAAAATGCCTGTTATCACTTTGGAAATAACAACCGCAAGCTGCGTTTAAAAGCGCCGTCTACACTGACCATGAGCTGGCTGCTGGATGTGTTGAGTCGTTTTCGTGCGCAGCACTCGGCGCCGCTGATTGAAACTGCCAGTGTGTGGATGGATGTCGACACGGTCGATTTTGTCCGTGAACCTTATGATTGCGCGATTTTGCTCGGTCAGGGCAGTTTTGGCGCCAATACCGAATGTCTGCCACTGTTCGCTGAATGGTTGATCCCGGTTTGTGCTCCGGATCTACTCACTGCAGCGCAGCAGGATCTGACCCGTTGCGAACTGATTCACCCGACCACGGACCGCCGTGACTGGCGGCGCTGGATTGCCCGTACCGGTCAGGTTAAATCTCTCAATCTCAATCAGGGCAAGGTGTTTGACACACTCGAGCAAGGCAATCTGGCCGCCATCAGTGGTCACGGTATCTCAGTCGGTGATTTGTTACTCAGCCTGAAAGCGATTGAAGCGGGGCTGCTGACATTGCCATTTAAGGAAGCGGTATCTACCGGAGAAAGTTATTATCTGGTGTGGCCGAAAGGCAGCGCCAAACGGCAAAACATCGATCTGCTGTATCAGTGGCTCAAGCTGGCAGTGCCGGGGCCGATGCCAGCTGAGGTTGTTTGTCTGGATTAAAAATGCCAGCGCGAACGCTGGCATTTTTGTATTTGCAGGACTACTGATCAGGTAGTGGCAAACTTATAGGTGCGGTAACCGCCAATCAGGTTGCGCGCTTGGTAACCGTTATTCACCAGTTGGCGGTAAGCCACGTTGCCGCGCAGGCCGACCTGACAATAGATGATGATCTCTTTATCTTTCGGCAATTCGTGCATGCGCTGGCGCAGCTGGTCGACCGGGATATTGACCGCGCCCGGCAGGTAGCCGACGTTGCTCAGTTCGCCCGGATTGCGCACATCCAGCAGCAGTTGATCTTCAGTCAGGTTGTCGATTTCATCAAAATGAATCGCTTTGCCGTCACCTTTCATCAGGTTGGTGGCAACAAAGGCGGCCTGGTTGATGACATCTTTTGCGCTGCCGTAAGGTGGCGCGTAGGTCAGTTCCAGATGTTGCAGTTGCTCGACGGTCATCCCGGCGCGCTGGGCGACCGCGAGAATATCAATGCGTTTATCCACGCCATCTTTACCGACCGCCTGAGCGCCGAAAATTTTGCCGTTTTGCGGATCAAACAGCAGCTTGAGTGACACGGTTTCCGCGCCAGGGTAGTAACTGGCGTGGCTCGCGGTGTGGACATACACTTTTTCATAAGTGATGCCGTCACGTTTAAGCTGCTTCTCATTTTTGCCGGTGGAAGCGACCGCCAGGTCGAATACTTTACAAATTGCGGTGCCTTGTGTGCCCTGATAGCTTTCGCTGCGTCCCAACATGTTGTCGGCGGCCATACGGCCCTGACGGTTGGCAGGACCGGCGAGGGGAACCAAAGTCGGTTGGCCGGTCACGAAATCTGTTTCTTCGACTGCATCGCCGACGGCGTAGATACTCGGATCGCTGGTCTGCATCATGGCATTGATTTTGATGCCGCCCAACTGACCGATTTCCAGCCCTGCTAGCTGCGCCAGGCGAGTTTCCGGTTTGACACCGATGGCCATGATTAGAATATCTGTGGTCAGGGTTTCACCATTGCTGAGAGACAATTTCAGCTCACCTTCAAGGTGTTGGTGTTCATCGCTTTCGCCCGCACCAAAGCTGGCGATGTGGTCATTCGGCACGTACTCGACCGCGCTGAGTGCGGTGCCCAGTTTGAGGTCGATGCCTTGGTCACGGATTTCAGCATGGACAAAACCTGCCATCTCACGGTCGACCGGTGTCATCACCTGGTCAGCCATCTCAAGCAGGGTCGTTTTAATGCCCAGTTGCTGGAATGCTTCCATCATCTCCAGGCCGATGAAGCCGCCTCCGACCACGGTCGCGTGCTCGGGTTTGTTCATCTGCAGGGTTTTAATGATGCGATCCATATCCGGAATGTTACGCAGTGAATGGGTCAGCGGGTTATTGATGCCCGGAATTGGGGGTACTACCGCGGCTGCCCCCGGGCTGAGCAGCAGAAAGTCGTAGCTTTCTGTGTATTCACTGTCATCGAGCAGGTTTTTTACTGTCACTGTTTTGTCCTGGCGGTTGATGGCAATGACTTCATTCATCACCCGCACATCGACATTAAAGCGTGCCAGGAAGCTTTCTGGGGTTTGCAGCAGCAGTTTGCTTCTGTCCTGAATATCGCCGCCGATATGGTAAGGCAAGCCACAGTTGGCGAATGAAACAAACTCGCCGCGTTCAAACATGATGATCTGTGCTTCTTCACTTAAACGGCGCGCACGGGCTGCGGCCGATGCACCGCCCGCGACGCCGCCGATAATCACAATTTTAGTCATCATTTCACTCCAATTTTTAGCCCAACTGACAGTTTATACTGGGCGTACTATTTAAAACCAAGCTTTTTCAGCACGTAAGCTGCCGGACAGATGCCTGTGTAAGCACTTTGTATAAGGTTTGCACCGATAAATACGGTTAACCAGATGAAATTAGGATGCACCAGTGTGGTTAATATTACAGAGAGTAACACCATTGCCCCTGCCACTACTCGAACGCCATTGTCGACTGTCATGACCGTTTCCTCCGTCAATAAACTGTTGTTACTATAGAACCATTATTTAGGTAAGTCTAATATTGTTTTATCTAAATAAGTTTTGACTAATTTATGTTTATTAGTATTATCTGATTTAAGTGGTTTTGAGATTGGTCTCTTTGAGGGGGAGTGATGGCAATGGTTGATATAGAGCAGATGAAATCCAGTGCGCTGGAAGTCTCTGAGCTGCTGCGCATTATGGCGCACCCGGAGCGCTTGATGGTGTTGTGCCAACTGACGCAGGGTGAGATTGGTGTCGGGCAACTTCAGAAAAATTCATCACTCAGTCAGTCGGCATTCTCACAGCATTTAACGCTGCTGAGAACGCATCAACTGATCAAAGCCCGTAAAGAATCACAACAAGTGTTTTACTCCCTGGCCGATGGCCGGGTTGCACAGTTGATCGGTAGCCTGCAGCACATTTTTTGCGGCGCGTGAGCAACTCATTGGAATAAGAGGACAATATGACATTTTCCATACCATGGGCGTCTCTGTTGGGAGGCATGTTACTCGGTATTTCTGCCACTTTATTACTCCTGATGAACGGTAAAATCGCCGGTATCAGCGGGATTCTCTCAGGACTGCTCAAGCCTGAGCGGGGCGATTTTTCGTGGCGGATGCTGTTTGCGGCAGGGGTTGTCGCCGGCGGGGTACTCGGTGCTCTGACGCTGTCGGATAATCTGGTTATCGACTATCCGCCGAACGGAGGACTTCTGGCCGCGGCCGGTCTACTGGTCGGTTTAGGAACCCGCTTGGGCAATGGCTGTACCAGCGGCCATGGTATTTGCGGCATCGGCCGTCTGTCGCGTCGCTCACTGGTCGCCACGGCTGTTTTCATGCTGGTTGCGGTGCTGACCGTTTTTGTGCGTTTACATCTGATTTAGCGGGCTGAGCAGGATAGAAAAATGAATAACGTATTGTTTCGGTTAACGTCTCTGGTTTGTGGCCTGCTGTTTGGCCTTGGCATGGTGATCTCCGGTATGGCTGACCCGGCTAAGGTCATCGGATTTCTGAATGTGGCGGCACTTTTTGATGCTCAGACTTCGTGGGACCCAAGCCTGCTGTTTGTGATGGGCGGCGCCTTGCTGGTGTTTATGCCGGCGTATTTCTTGGTGATCAGGCCCCGTCGCCGGCCGGTGAATGCGCAGCAGTTTAGTCTGGCGAGTTCGCTCCAGATCGATGGCCGTTTAATCGGCGGCGCCGCACTGTTTGGTCTCGGCTGGGGCTTGGCGGGAGTCTGCCCGGGCCCGGCATTGGCAAGTCTGGCGCTCGGAAACGCTGATGTGTGGGGATTTTTTATCGCCATGCTGGCCGGACTCGGAGTAGGTAATGTATTTATATGGGCCAAAAATGCTCGATAGAGTAAAACGCATGCCCGCTAACCTCGTTACGCTTTGTTGATGCGGATGTCAACGATCATGTCAGTCAGGGGCAGATGTTATTAGAAATCAGTGCAGCCAGGGGGCAGAGTTTGGCGAAGCTGTCATACAGTCAGCGGCCGTACGGGCCAAGCCCATCATGCTCACTGCATTGGCTGCGATGATCGGCGCGATGTTTATACTCGACGATCCTATCTTTAATGGCTTGGCTATCAGTCTGATTTTCGGAATTTTTATTTCAACAATATTAACCTTGTTGGTTATTCCGGTTCTATACTATGTAGTGATGAGAAAACGCTTGGTACCCGCCGTTAACGATAAGACCGAATGACGCAAGCGTTGACACGATAAATCATAAAAACAGAGTACACTTCTTTTACTTGTGTCTGCCCCGCCATTCTGGCGGGGCTTTTTTTCACCTTAGTATCTCGTCGCTCAGTTTGTTGCGATGCTGAGGGTTAGCTCATCTGCGACTTAGCGGGTTAACACCGCCCGCACCGGACAGTGATCACTGAGCTTGTATGTCAGGACCAGCTGCGGGTCAAACGTGATCTGTTGTGGTTGCGGTAGCGCAAGATCCGGGCTGGCGATGACGTGATCGATCAGTGAGCGGAACTGATGCAGCTTGTTGGTTTGGTTACGTGAGCGCACTTTGCACTCTGCGCGCGTTTGCCTGGTGGTCAGTTGTGGTGCTTGTGGTAGCCCGGCTCCGATTTCCTGCCAAAGCCAGTCACCCTGATAGGCCAGGTTGTGGTTGAAATCACCGACGATCAGGTAACTTTGTTGGAGCCCTGCTCGGGCGCTCAACCATTGATTGAGCGCTTCGCCCTGCTGCCGTATGGTGCGGCAACTGCGGTTCGATGCGGAAAACTTGCCGCTGCAACCGGCTTTGAGGTGCACATTAAGAACATGCAGCGGCTGTTTGCTGTCTGGATACAGCACGATATAAGTAGCAAAGCGTAATTTGTTGTGTTGCTGTGGCGTCAGGTCGATATCGGCCGGATCGGCAAACGGCACACCACGGCGTATTGCAAATCCGGTGTATTGATTGCTATCTGAAAACTGACGCTTCTGATTGCGAGCCAGGCTGCGATCCGACATGACTATCTGGTAATGATTACCGGCGATGCGCTGCATCGCTTGCGCACTGTCGACTTCCTGAAAGGCAACCACGTCGCTGTTGAGTCGTGAAAAATGGCCGGCCAGAGCGTCGAGATCCTGCGCGGTTCGTTTACCACGATTGGCAGAAACGGCCGGGTTAAGCGTCAGCCACTCCAGATTCCAGCTGCTGATCACGGTATTTTCGGCCTGAGCGGTTACTGAGGATCCCAACAATATCAGTGCCAGCAGGCGTGATGTGACAAGTTTTAGTCTCATATCGGTCGGTTATCGGAAGAATGATACGTTGAGTGTTTCACATAAAAGTCACGCAAGGGGGCATAAATTTGCTTTCTTAGCGGTTTTTTTCTCTCTTTGCGATCGGTTCTACAGATCGATTTGTTTCTGCTCATAGACGGATTTTGCTTGATCCAAATCAATACGGATATGTAGGGCATCTCGTTTAATACCGTACTATATATAGTGTTGTTGGTCGCTAGGTTGACCCAATATGGTGTATTTGCAGATAACTCTGTGAGTATGCTGGGTAAGGAGAAAAAGTGAAACCTGTCGTAATCAAGCGTGACGGCTCCAAAGCCCCGTTTAGCCGTGATCGTATCCAGTCTGCAGTAGAAAGCGCTGCACAAGAAGTCAGCAGTGAAATGGCTATATACGCGCTTAATGTGGCGCTGGCCGTCGAGCTGAAGCTTAAAGAGCACCAAGAAGTTCACATTGCCGAGATCCAGACTCTGGTAGAGAACGAGCTAATGCAAGGCCCATATAAAGCATTAGCTCGTTCATACATTGAATACCGCCATGACCGCGATATTGCGCGTGAAAAGCAAAGTAAGCTGACGCACGAAATTGAAGGTTTGATTCAGGAGAGCAACGCCGACTTACTCAATGAAAACGCCAATAAAGATGGTAAGGTGATCCCGACCCAGCGTGACCTGCTGGCCGGTATTGTCGCCAAGCATTATGCCAAAACCCGTATTCTGCCACGCGATGTGGTGCAGGCCCATGAAGAGGGCGATCTGCATTATCACGATCTGGACTACGCACCGTTCTTCCCGATGTTTAACTGCATGCTGATTGATCTGCAGGGCATGCTGACTCACGGTTTCAAGATGGGGAATGCGGAGATTGATACACCGAAATCCATCTCTACTGCCACCGCGGTTACTGCCCAGATCATTGCTCAGGTTGCGAGCCATATTTACGGTGGCACGACTATCAACCGCATTGATGAAGTGCTGGCACCCTATGTCACCGCCAGTTACCTCAAACACCTTAATGTTGCACGTGAGTGGGACATTCACGACCCGCGTGCGTTTGCTAAAGCGCGCACCGAGAAAGAGTGTTTTGATGCCTTTCAATCGCTCGAATATGAAGTGAATACTCTGCATACCGCCAACGGACAAACGCCGTTCGTGACACTGGGCTTTGGCCTGGGAACCAGTTGGGAATCACGCCTGATCCAGACCTCGATTCTGAAAAACCGGATTGCCGGCTTGGGCAAGAACCACAAAACCGCGGTCTTTCCGAAGCTGGTGTTCGCGATTAAAGACGGCCTTAACCATCGCGTCGGGGATCCTAACTACGACATCAAACAACTGGCGCTGGAATGTGCGTCGAAACGCATGTATCCGGATATCCTCAACTACGACAAAGTGGTGGAAGTAACCGGCTCATTCAAAACGCCGATGGGCTGTCGCAGTTTCCTTAATACCTATGAAGAAAAAGGCGAGTTAATTCACGAAGGGCGCAATAACCTCGGAGTGGTCAGCCTCAACCTGCCGCGCATTGCGCTCAAGGCTGAAGGTAATCTCGAGCGCTTTTACCAGTTGCTGGATGAAAAGCTCAAGCTGGCACGCCGCGCGCTGGAAACGCGAATTCACCGTCTGGAGAACGTTAAAGCCCGTGTGGCGCCGATCTTATACATGGAAGGGGCCTGTGGCGTAAGGCTGAAAGCCAATGATTCCATTGCCGACATCTTCAAAAACGGCCGCGCGTCGATTTCGCTTGGTTACATCGGCGTGCACGAAACCATTAATGCCCTGTTTGGTGCGCAGCAGCATGTTTATGACAGCAATGAACTGCGTGAGCAGGCGGTGAAAATCATCGCTAAGCTGCGTGAAGCGGTCGATTGCTGGAAAGCGGAAACCGGTTATGCGTTCAGCCTGTACGGTACACCAAGCGAAAACCTGTGTAGCCGTTTTTGCCGGATTGACGCCACCGAGTTTGGCGTGATTGAGGGCGTCACAGACAAAGGCTACTACACCAATAGTTTTCATCTCGATGTCGAAAAGAAGGTCAATCCGTACGACAAGATTGATTTTGAAATGCCGTATCCGGATGTATCGAACGGCGGATTTATCTGTTACGGCGAGTTCCCGAATATGCAGCGCAATGTAGAAGCACTGGAAAATGTCTGGGATTACAGTTACAGCCGGGTGCCTTATTACGGGACTAATACACCGATTGATGAGTGCTACGAATGTGGCTTCAGCGGTGAGTTTGATTGTACCAGTAAAGGATTTACCTGCCCGAAATGCGGTAATCACGACTCCAGTAAGGTATCGGTTACACGCCGTGTGTGCGGCTATCTTGGCAGCCCGGATGCGCGTCCGTTTAACTTCGGTAAGCAGGAAGAGGTCAAACGCCGGGTGAAGCACTTATGATGCACACGAGCCAACCATGAATTATCAGCAATATTATCCGGTCGATGTGGTCAACGGGCCGGGAACACGCTGCACACTGTTTGTTTCCGGCTGCGAACATCAGTGTCGCGGCTGTTACAATCAGAGTACCTGGCGTTTGGACTCTGGTCATCTGTTCACGCCGCAACTCGCAGACCAAATCATTGCTGATTTGAATGACAGCCGTATTTATCGGCGCGGCTTGTCCTTGTCGGGGGGCGATCCGCTGCACCCGGCGAATCTGAGCGGGGTGCTCAAACTGGTAAAGCGAGTGCGTGCCGAGTGCCCGGATAAAGACATCTGGCTATGGAGTGGCTATCAACTGAGTGAGCTGACGGACGCTCAGCGCGACATCGTCAGGCTGGTGGATGTGCTGATTGACGGTAAGTTTGAGCAAGCGCTGGCCGACCCGGCACTCGAGTGGCGTGGCAGTAGTAACCAGGTAATTCATCGCTTTGCACTCTAAGCCGTTATTCAACAGGCATAATACAGGTATTCGAAAGGCGACAAGTGCCTGACAGGGCCGGATGTTGTCATTGCTGCCGTAAACCCTGCACGAGCAGGCTGGCACAGCAAAAATCCCTTTCGGTTTGAGCCTGATTGGTGTTTACTGAAAGCCACATATGAATTTCAAAGGGTTGTGGCTTTCATGTTATCCCAATTACCAACACCAGTTTTAGATCCCATTCTTTCTCTCTCCGTTGCTTATCGTAACGATCCTCGTCCGGAAAAAGTCGATCTTGGTATCGGCGTTTACAAAAACAGCGCTGGCGTTACGCCAATTATGCAGGCTGTAAAACAGGCTCAGGATATCGTGGTCGCGACTCAGACCAGCAAATCTTATGTCGGCCTTGCCGGGTGTGAAGAGTTCAATCGTGGCATGCTGAATCTGGTGATGGGTGAGGCTGCCCAACTTGAGCGTACTATTGCGATTCAGACCCCTGGCGCCAGCGGCGCGCTGCGTATGCTGGGCGATCTGATTCAGGTTGCCCAGCCGGGCAGTACCATTTGGCTGACTGACCCGAGCTATGTTAACCACAAGCCAGTAATGGAAGCGGCGGGTCTGACAGTGAAATTCTATTCTTACTTCAGTCGCGACAGCAAAATGGTGGATACCGAGCGCATGCTGGCCGATTTATCCAAGGCAGGGCCAAAGGATGTCGTTTTGCTGCATGGCTGCTGTCATAACCCGACCGGTGCTGATATCGATTTCGCGGCTTGGCAGGCCATCACCGAACTGGCGTTGAAAAATGGTTTCACACCTTTTGTCGATATTGCTTACCAGGGTTTTGGTGAAGGACTGGAACAAGACGCTCAAGGCCTGCGTTATATGGCAGATCAGGTAGAAGAAATGCTGGTTACGGCATCGTGTTCGAAGAACTTTGGCCTCTACCGTGAACGCACCGGTGTGGCGATCGTGATGGGCAAAAATGCCCGTGAAGCCGCCAATGCAAAAGGTAAGTTACTGACCCTGGCACGTTCCACGTACACCATGCCGCCTGACCACGGTGCAGCGCTGGTGAAGACCGTGCTGCAGGACCAAACGTTGACCGCTTTATGGAAACAAGAGCTGTCAGAGATGCAACAGCGTTTGTTAAACCTTCGTCAAACCTTATGCAATGAGTTGAGAAATCAACACAATACGGCACAATTTGATTTCATCAAAAGTCACAAAGGGATGTTTACTGTGTTAGGCTTCGCTCCGGAGCAAATGACACGTTTACGTGAAGAGTATGGAATTTATGGAGTTGGCGATGGTCGTATCAATATCGCCGGTCTGACAGAGAAAGATATTCCTTACGTGGCAGATGCGATTGTTAACGTCTCATAAAGTTAGAGCACCCGTTTTTAAACAGAGATCCAGCAAGTTGATTAGGTGAATGCATGAAACAACAATGGAAAATCCTGATTCCTTTAATGCTTAGTGGCGGTATCGTGGCTTGTGCCTCGTCTCCGGCAGATAAGGAAGCCGCGACTCAAGTTGAACAACCTACAAACTCGCAGGAAGCGAATAATAGTGCAAAGGATAGCAATACGCCAAAACAAGACACAGTTGTGCTCAAAGCCACCAAAACATCGGATGGCAAACTGATTCTTGGCTCTCAGGAGTGGGTTTATGTCCCTGGTGTAAAAGAGAATTTCCGTGCCCGGGTTGATACTGGGGCGACGACATCATCGATTAGTGCGGTGGATATTGAACCGTTTGAACGCGACGGCAAAGACTGGGTTAAGTTTCGTATCGAGCACGAAGGGATTAAAAGTGAAGAAATGAGTGTACCGGTTGAGCGTTGGGTTAAGATCCGCCAGTCGACCTCAGACACCACTCACCGCCGTCCGGTCATCCTGTCCTGGATTCAAATCGGTGACGTGAAAGAGCAGACCGAGTTTACGCTGGCAGACCGTACTCATCTGAGTTATCCGCTGCTACTGGGACGCAGTTTCTTCAAAGATGTGGCTGTGGTCGATGTTGGTCGTAAATACGTGCAGGAAAAGCACAAAAAGGACTGATTATGCTCGAGGAATGAACATCTTCCGGATACGATCCTTATCCAGGTAATTAACAAAAAGCCAGCACATGCTGGCTTTTACTTTGGCTGCGATTCAACAGCCTGAATCGAAAGTCATATAAAAAAGCCAGTGAGAATACACTCACTGGCAAGAGTCACGGGGGACTTTACGAGGGGAGCCAAGATCGGTAGTTAGCTCCAATTTGCTTTCGCAATTTATTACTTTCGTAATTTACTACTTTAGTAACTTACTACCTGCGTAACTTATGCGGTCACAGCTTGTTTGCTCTGTGCACGTGATTTCAGGAATGCGTAGCTGACACCTGTCACGACAGTACCTACCGCGATAGCAACCAGGTACATCAGTACCGGAGTGATAGCGTTAGGAATCAGCAGTACAAACAGACCGCCGTGTGGCGCCATCAGTTTTGCACCGAACAGCATCGACAGGGCACCAGTCAGTGCACCACCAATCATACAAGACGGAATAACACGCATCGGGTCTTTCGCTGCGAATGGAATCGCACCTTCAGAGATGAAGCACAGGCCCAGTACGAATGATGCTTTACCTGCTTCACGCTCACCTTGTTCAAACTTGTCTTTTGCCAGGAATGTTGCCAGACCCATACCCAGAGCCGGTACCATACCTGCTGCCATGATAGCGGCCATTGGCGCATAAGTTTGCGATGCCAGCAGACCAACACCGAAGGTGTACGCAGCTTTGTTAATCGGACCACCCAGGTCGAAACACATCATAGCGCCCAGGATAACACCCAGCAGAACCGCGTTGGCCGAACCCATGTTGTTAAGGAATTCAGTCATTGCTGACATGATGCCGGCAACCGGGCCACCAACGATGTAAATCATCACCAGGCCAGTGATTAAGCTGGCAACGAATGGAATGATCAGAATCGGTTTTAGTGCTGCCATTGAAGCAGGCAGGGCGACTTTATCGGCAATGAATTTTGCTGAGTAACCGGCAATGAAACCCGCTGCGATACCACCCAGGAAGCCTGAGCCGATTGAGCTTGCCAGCATACCACCGATTAGGCCAGGGGCCAGACCCGGACGGTCAGCGATAGAGAACGCGATGTAGCCCGCCAGCACCGGAATCATCAGAGCGAATGCAGAGCCGCCGCCGATAGACATCAGAGCCGCAGCCAGAGTACCTTCTTCTTTAAATGCTTCAATACCAAATACAAACGACAGCGCGATGATAAGACCACCGGCGACCACCACTGGCAGCATGTGAGATACACCGGTCATCAGATGCTTGTAGACGCCTTTCTTCTCTTCCGTTTCTGCACCGGATTTCTGCGCAGCACCTGAATGTTGGTACACTGAACCCTGAGCGATCGCTTTATCCATCTCTTCTGATGTTTTCTTCAGCGCAGGGCCGGTTTTGGTACGGTACATTTTTTTACCGTTGAAACGCTCCAGCGGTACTTCAATGTCAGCCGCGATGATAACCAGATCCGCATCGGCGATGTCTTGTTCAGTCAGAGCGTTACCTGCACCGACTGAGCCACGGGTTTCCACTTTGATCTGGTAACCACGACGTTTGCCTTCTTCTTCCAGTGCTTCAGCTGCCATAAAGGTGTGTGCAACACCAGTCGGGCACGCAGTCACAGCAACGACTTTTTTCACGCCGTCTGTGGCTGCGGCTACAGGCGCAGTAAAAGTGGTTGCGGCAGCGGCTGACAGTTCAGTCGCTTGTTCGGTTGCCGCTTTCAGGTAAGCAACCGGATCAGCGGTAAGGGCGGAGATTTCGCTCTGGTAAACTTTTTTACCCACGAAGCGTGTGGTATCAACCGGAGTGTTTGTAGCAACAATCACCACCTCGGCTGTGTTGATTTCAGCGTCAGTCAGGGTTTTACCCGCCAGAACGGATGAGTGGCACTCAACACTGGCCGTCCAGTTTAGTGATTTCGCCGCTTGTTCAAGTAGACCAGCAGCGATAATGCTATTTGCAACGCCGCTTGGGCATGCAGTAATAATGGCAATATTCATAGATGCGACCTTCTGTCCTTATTGGTTAGTTTCTGCGCTAACCGGTTGTAATTGGATTTGTTGTTGTAGGGTGTTTAATTGCTCAATGTCTGGTACGCCGACACCAACCTGCGTGACCGCAAGGGCGGAAAGGGCAGTAGCAAACGTAATCAGTGGTTGTTTATCCATCTCTTGCATGTGGCCCCAGCAAAGTCCGGCCACCAGCGTATCACCGGCACCGACTGTGCTGACCACATTCATACGTGGTGGCTGGGCGTGCAGCCATTCACCGTTATTCAGCCACATGGTGCCTTCGGCACCCATGGATACAACGATGTTCTCAATACCTTTGTCAGCCAGTTGTTGGGCGGCCTCGCGGCATTGTGCCGGTGAGGTTAATTCGCGTCCGACAAACTGAGACAGCTCTTCATCATTAGGTTTGATCAGCCAAGGCCGGGCGTTCAGGCCGGCGGCCAGTGCGTCACGGCTGCTGTCGAACAGCACTTTTTTACCCAGGCCGTGCAGTTTTTCGATCCAGGACGCACACAGCTCCGGTGACACGCCCGTTGGCAGGCTGCCAGCCAGTACGAAAAATTCATGATCTTCGGCCAGTGCCAGTAGGGTAGCTTCAAACTCTGCAATGTTTGCCGGCGAAACCTGAATGCCCGGGAAGTTCACGTCGCTGACTTCGCCGTTGGCCTCAACCAGCTTTACGTTGATGCGGGTTGCGCCGTCGATGCGGACAAACTTGTCTGTTGCGCCCATGTCAGCAAACAACTGGCAGAACATTTCCTGGTTATCACGGCCCAGAAAGCCGGTAACCGTCACGTCGGCACCTAAGTCACTCAGTACTTTCGCCACGTTGACGCCTTTACCAGCAGCATGCAAATTGCCTTCTTTGACCAGGCTGACTGAGCCAACATTTAACGTGCTCAGGCTGCCGGTCAGATCGAGTGCCGGGTTAAGCGTAATGGTGACAACTTTATTGGTCATATCGCGCTCCTTAACCTTCACCCAGGCCAGCGTTGATCGCTGCACCGATAGATTCCAGAGCTTGCGATGCATCAGGACCTTCGGCAGTAAACTGCAGTTGGTGACCGTGTTTGACGCCCAGCGCGATAACTTTCATCAGGCTTTTCGCGTTCACAACTTTGCCGTCACCATCCAGATTGGATACCTTGATGCTGGATTCAAATTTCTTCGCTTCAGCAACCAGCATTGCGCCAGGGCGTGCGTGCAGGCCGTGTGAGTTTCTGATTTTGAAGACCGCTACGTTACCGTCAGCAGCAGGAGCCTGGGTTTCTTCTTCACCCTGAGTAAACAGATTGACCAAGGCTTGTGCGTCGGCATTAAGCAGTTTGTCTTGCTGCTGGGCAAATACCAGCTCAGAGATCTTAGCGAGGAACGCCTCGTGCGCGCTGTTGCAAGCGGCAAATGCGATTAACGCTTTGACCTTAACGCCGTTGTGTTCACAGTCATTGGCAGTTGAAACAAATGACATACCGGTGCGTTTGACGTTTTTATCGCTGCTGATTAACCACAGGCCTTTACCCAGGTGAGTCGGCTCTTTAGTGACTAAGTCTGCGACAAATTCAGCTTCTGCACAGCCTGTGTTCTTTAGCAGGCCGCCGGCGACGGCACTCATCTGAATCATGTCGCTGGCCGGGAATTGCAGTTGAATCAGTGACGCATCGAAATCGGCATCAAACTGAACTTCGCCGTTCAGCAGGGCGATGATGTCTTTCTCTGCTTTGGCTTCTTTCAGTTTTTGTTCAACACCATCGGCTGACAGCACTTTGGTGAGTTGTTTGAGAATTCCCAGGTGCTCGTCCGATTTAGCTGCGATACCGATAGCAACGTAAACCGTGTTACCGTCGCCCCAGTCAACGCCGGCAGGAAAGTGGTGAACAGCAACACCGGTTTGTTTCACCAGGTCGCGTGTATCTGTGGTTCCGTGAGGAATTGCGATGCCGTTACCCAAAAAAGTTGAGTTTTGCGCTTCGCGGTTCAGCATACCTTCAACATAGCCTTCATCAACCAGACCTTTGGCAGTCAGGTCGGCAGCAATAGAACGAATCGCATCCAGCTTGTTGGCCTGTGCTTGTTCCAGTTGAATGTCTTGAGTAGTAAGTTGCAGCATGTTTGGCCCCTTTCCAGCCAGCGAGTGGCTTTTTTGTTGTCACCGCACCTCAGGTGCGGCGCAAGGATTTACCCTGCTTTATCGTTGAGCTGAATCGTTTCAGCTTTAAGTTCTAAAAAATTCAGCAAAATCGTCGATTGGCGATATCATCGTTTGCTTGTTTTAAGGTTTAGTCCAAAAAACACGAGTTGGCTATCAATTTGAGACTTTGCTGAATCCTTTCAGCTTCAATACTGAATCGATTCAGCGTATAATTCAACTTCATCAAGGATCGGAAAGTTATTTCTATGATCATACGCACATTACAGAGTAGTTGATATGACACTAGATGAAGTGGCCAAGTTGGCGGGCGTCTCCAAAACAACCGCAAGTTATGTGATCAACGGTAAAGCACATAAATACCGAATTAGTGAGAAAACCCAGCAGAAAGTGATGGCCGTGGTTGATGAACACAACTACCGTCCGGATCATGCGGCCTCGGCACTGCGTGCCGGAAGCAGTCGTTCCTTCGGCTTGATCATCCCTGATTTAGAGAACACCAGTTACGCTCGTCTGGCCAAACTGCTGGAGCAGAATTCGCGTAAAGCGGGATATCAAATTCTGATTGCCTGTTCAGATGATAATCCAGAGACAGAAATGAGCGTGGCGGATGCCTTGGTGTCGCGCCGGATTGAAGCCTTGTTCGTGGCCAGTACCATGCCGGACGCCAATAGCTTCTATCTTAACATTCAGAAAAGCGGCACCCCGGTCATCGCCATAGACCGTCCTTTAGACGACGAGTACTTTGCCTGCGTGATCAGCGAAGACTTCGGCGCCGCTTTTGAGCTGACCGAATCCTTGTTGGATAAATCGGTGAAATCGGTTGGCCTTATCGGTGCGTTACCGGAGCTGAATATTTCCCAGGAGCGTCAGTTGGGTTTTGAATCGGCACTGAAAGAGAAGGGGATTGACGTCAAGGTTGACTATGGTCAGCACTTCCATCGTGATGACGGCCGGGAGGTGTTTGAGCGCTGGGTTGCCGAGAGCAGTGTGCCGGATGCGGTAGTGACCACATCTTATACCTTGTTAGAAGGGATTCTTGACGTGTTGTTAATGCATCCGGAACTCATGAAAACGATCCGTCTGGCTACTTTTGGTGATAACCGTTTGCTTGATTTTATTCCGACGAAAGTGAACTCGCTGCCTCAGCAGTTTGAGTTGATCGCGGACAGTGCGCTGGCTCTGGCACTCAACGCTTCCGCCAAACGTTATCAGTCAGGTGTTGAGCTGATACCACGTCGTTTAAAAGTGCGCTCCTGAGCCTAATGTGGACGACTTGATAAGCCAGATCCGTAAGTAACTAAATTAGCCGCTAATGCCTTAATGGGCACTACCGGCTAATTGTTGACTGATTGGTATCAATCGGTGGAATCTGGCTCGATCTTTTTCCTTCTCACATCGCAATTCCTGGCAAAACGAGTATCATAGTTTCAAAACACTCATAACTATTCGTTCAACAGGCTGGGAATGAAGTTTCTGCATACCTCTGATTGGCACCTGGGACGCCAGTTCCATAACGTGTCTCTTCTCGAAGACCAACGCGCTGTTCTTGATCATCTTATCCAATATCTGACCGAAAACCCGGTGCATGCGCTGGTGGTTGCTGGTGACATCTACGACCGTTCAGTACCGCCGACGATGGCGATTGAGCTACTGGACCAGGTCGTGTCGCGTATTTGTCACGAACTCGACACGCCGGTAATTATGATTCCCGGTAACCATGACGGCGCCAAACGTCTCGGGTTTGCCGCGCGCCAGATGAAAGGTTCCGGACTGCATATCATTAGTGATTTTGACCAGATGCTCGAACCGGTCGTACTGCGCTCTGATGAAGCTGGTGAGGTGGCCTTTTACGGCATGCCTTATAACGATCCTGAGCTGGTGCGTTATCACTATCAGCAGCCGGTTGCGACTCATGATGAAGCACACCAGTTGCTGTGTCAGCGCATCACAGAACAGTTTGATGCGTCACAACGTCACGTTTTGATCAGCCACTGTTTCGTTGACGGTGCGATGGAATCGGAATCGGAACGTCCGCTGTCAATTGGCGGCTCTGACCGGGTCGATCATCAGCACTTTTTGCCGTTTGACTATGTGGCGCTGGGGCATTTGCATCAGCCGCAAATGAAAGGTGAAGAGTTCATTCGTTATTCTGGCTCGCTGATGAAATACAGTTTCTCCGAGCAACATCAGAAGAAAGGCGTCACTCTGGTTGAATTGAATCAGGATGGATTTGTCAGCGCACAACATATCGATTTACCTTGCCCGCATGGCATGCGTATCGTTGAGGGTGAGCTTGAACAGCTGATTGAACAGGGCAAAACCGATCCGAATAACCACGATTATCTGCTGGTGCGATTGCAAGACAAACACGCCATTCTCGACCCGATGGAGAAACTGCGCAAAGTGTATCCGAATGTCCTGCATCTGGAGAAGCCGGGCATGTTGATCGGGGTTGACCAGGAAATGGGTCGTGCTCGCCTGGCGAGAGGCGAAATGGACATGTTCCGCGATTTCTTCTTAGAAGCGAAACAATCTCCGCTCAGCAGTGAACAAGAACAAGTTATGTCAGATGTGATTCAATCGATTAAACAGGCGGAGCAACACTAAATCATGCGTCCGATTCAATTAACAATCCAAGGTTTTGGCCCGTTTGCAACCCGCCAGGTCGTTGATTTTACCGAGCTTGGTCATGCGCCGTTGTTTCTGATTAATGGTCCGACCGGGGCCGGTAAAAGTTCGATTCTGGATGCTATCTGTTACGCCCTTTACGGTGAGACGACGGGCAGTGAGCGAACCGGTGATCAGATGCGTTGTGATTATGCTGATCCCGAACTGTTAACCGAAATCGAATTTCGCTTTGAACTAAATGGTCGTCAGTTTATGGTGACTCGCAGTCCGGATCAGGAAGTACCGAAAAAACGCGGCGAGGGCACCACCAAGAAAGCTCATTCCGCCACCTTGTGTGAGTGGATTGACGGTGAAGAAAAGCTGATCGCCAACCGGCCGAATCCGGTTGCTAAAGCTATGGTTGAACTGATTGGTCTGGATGTAAAACAGTTCCGTCAGGTGATGGTGATCCCGCAGGGTAAGTTTCGTGAATTGTTGATTGCTAACTCCAAAGATCGGGAGCAGATCTTCGGTCAACTGTTTCAAACCCATATTTATACCCAGATCGAAAAAGCCCTGTTTGAACGCGCTGCGGGTATTCGCAAAGAAAAAGATGAGTTTGATAACCAGATCAAAGGCGCGTTGGATGTGGTCTCTGTCAGTAGCGAAGAGGAGCTGCAGGCAGAGAAAAACACCTTGTCGCCGCAGCTCACTGAAGCGGAGCAACATTATCAGGCTCAGCTCAAATTGCGGGACGATTTGAAGCAGCAACACAGTGCGGCACTGGAACTGCAAAGCAAATTTGCAGAGAAAAGCCAGCTTGATGCGCAGTTAAAGGTGCAGGTTGCCAAGCAAACAGAAATCGACCAGTTGCGTCAGAAACGTCAGCAGGCGCAACAGGCGTCTCGCCTTGATTTACCCTACAACGAGTGGATCACCGCACAAAAGCAGAGCGCTGAAGCGCACACTGCATTGACAGCAAAAACGGAACAGTTGAGTAAGGCGCAAATACGCCTTAACCAGGCAAAGGAACAACACCAGCTTAGTGTGAACCGCTACGCACAAACGGAAGCTTTGTCGGCCCAATTACATCAGCTGGAGATGACCGGCAAAAAATTTGCGGCGCTCGACGAGCAGGTTAAACAGCTGAAATCGGCGGGTGATACGCTAAAGACGACGACTCTGGCTCTGCAACAGGCGGAGCAGCGGGTGCAACAGCTGGATAGTCAGATTCAGCTCAAGCGAACTGAACGCGAGACGGCACTGCAGCAGATCGCGACGCTGGATGGTAAGCGCCATTCGCTGCTTACCGTTAATGACCAGATTGAGCGCCGCTTACGCCAGCAAAAGCTGACTGAGCAACTCAACGTTAAAACACGGCAGCTCAAGCAAGCGAGTGACATTTATCAGCAGGCGCAGCAGCAGACACTGGCGGCAAAGCAGCAAGCTGATAAGCTGGAATATGTCTGGCACACCAATCAGGCCGCTGAACTGGCGCGCCTGCTCCAGCCGGGAGACGCCTGTCCGGTGTGCGGCAGTGACGCTCATCCGCAATTAGCGCAATTTTCAGGTGACGTTGTCACCAAAGAGCAGGTTCAGTCTGCCCGTGAGCAGCAGCAACTGGCCAGTCACGCTGAAATTGAGCGTTATAAAGCGCAGCAGGTACTGGAGAGTGACTGCCAGCATGTGCAACAGGACTTACAACAACTGACCGCTGAGATTGAGCAAAAATCCTTGCCGCAGTTAGACGAATTACAGCGTCAGCAACAAACACTCAACGATGAAATCAGCCGCTTATCGGCCATCAATCCGGCGCAGATTGATCAGCAGCTTAGTGCACTGGAAGTTCAATCTCAGCAAGCGAAGCTGGACTTAGAGTCCAGACTGGCCGCCAAGCAGGCGTGTGACAAGGCAGTGACAGAGGCTCAGACCCGGGTGGATGATCTGCAGCGGGACATTACCTCCGAATTCAGTCATGTTGATCAGGTCAGACAAAAATACAGTGAAGTGCAAAAGCAGATAAAAGTGCTGACGGATGCTGAATTACAAGCGCGTACAGCGTTAACTGAGGCGCAAAATCAGTATTCATCGGCACAGGCTTCGCTGACCAGTGCGAAAGAGCTGCTCGACTCCTGGCACAAAGAGCATGTACGTAGCGAGCAGCAGTGGCAACAGTCGCTGGCTGAAACCCGCTTCGCGGACAGTGCCGCTTACTTGGCAGCCCGTTTGGATGATAAGGCTTTATCGCTCATTGATGAGCAGATTCGTCTGTATGATGAAGGGCTGGCGACACTGCGTGGCAAACTGGAGAGTGTCACTCAGATTGTGGCCGATAAACAGCAGCCACAACCAGAGCTGACCGAAAAAGCGCTTGCCGAACAGCAACAAGTGGTGACGGACAGCTTTAACCGTCTGGCCGAATTACGTTCACGCATGGATAGCCTCAAGCAAGTGGAACAAAAACTGGCTAAGCTGTATGAGAAAAATGCTCAGCTTGAAAAAGAGTATCAGGTTTACGGTACCTTGAGCGACATCGCCAACGGTCGTACCGGTGCCAAAGTCAGTCTGCACCGTTTCGTGCTCGGGGTGCTGCTGGATGATGTATTGATCCAAGCATCACAACGTTTGCAAAAAATGAGTAAAGGTCGCTATCTGTTAAAGCGTAAAGAAGAGCGCGCCAAAGGTAACGCCGGTTCCGGCCTTGATTTGATGGTTGAAGATGGCTATACCTCAAAAGCACGCGATGTGGCGACGTTGTCGGGGGGGGAATCTTTTATGGCGGCACTCTCGCTGGCACTGGGTTTGTCTGATGTGGTGCAGTCTTATAGCGGTGGTATTCGTCTCGATACGCTGTTTATCGATGAAGGGTTCGGCAGCCTGGATCCGGAATCACTCGATCTGGCGATTCAGACCTTAGTTGACTTGCAACAGGGGGGGCGCACAATCGGGATCATCTCCCATGTTACTGAGCTCAAAGAACAGATTGCGTTGCGTCTTGATGTCGAAACCGAAGGGCGTGGCAGTAAAATTCGCCTGGTTACCTGACCTGACGGTAACGTTTTATGTGCAGCCAGTTTTTATCTCACGGTAAAGTTGGATGTCATGGTAAAGCTTGATGTCACCACAAGCTTTACCGTGACAGTAAGATCTGGTGCAACAAAAATGCGTAACGTACGATAAGTGCCTGTCGGAACACCAAATAGTGACGTGGGCAGATTGATACTATTGTGCTACCTATTTAGTAATCGAAATTGATATAAAAAGGTGGCATAAAAGTGATTCAATGAATGAATATCTGTGTATAAATTATTCAATTGTACGTATAATCCTAAGGTCTTTTTTCGGTAAGAGTGCATGGACGTAGTCAAGAAAATATACCAGTATGCTGAGCCAAACCTGACTCTGGTCGGTTGGATGGGGCTTGTCGGCTTTCCGGTGTACTACTACATCTGGGCGTTTTTATTCCCGCAGCCATATGAAAACATCTGGCTGCGGTTGTTCTGTTCCTGTCTGTTTGCCGGTATCGCATTTCGCAACAGTTTGCCCAAACTGATGCAGCGTTATATGCCTTGTTATTATCTGCTCAGCATCAGCTTCTGCTTACCGTTTTTCTTTGCTTACATGTTGCTGATGAACGATTGGTCGACGGTGTGGGCGATGTCGTTTATGGCGTCTATTTTTCTGCATATCCTGCTGGTGCATGAGACCAAGGTGATGCTGCTGCAGGCGTTGTTGTCTGTCCTCGCAGCCTACCTGGTGACGTATTGGGTACGCGATGAGTCTTTGACAGACTGGATCTTATGGCCTTACGTACCGATTTTTCTGTTTACCTATGTGTTTGGTAACCTGTTCTACTTCCGCAATCAGAGTTCGCATGAGTCCAAAGTGTCGATAGCGAAGTCATTTGGCGCGGGGATCGCGCACGAGATGCGTAATCCGTTGAGCGCCTTAAAGTCTTCTGTGGACGTTTTGCGTACCATCTTGCCAGCGCAGCCCACTGACCAACGTCAAGGCGCTCATATTGATGGTCAGGATCTGAGTCTGTTGTACGAGATTCTTAAAAATGCCGACGATGTGATTCATTCGGGTAATGAGACTATTGATTTACTGCTGACATCTATTGATGAGAACCGAGTTTCAACGTCGACGTTTAAAAAGCAGCGCGCAGAGCAAGTGGTCAGCCATGCGCTCAAATCGTTTTCGTACAAGCGATCGCTGGATCGTCAGGCGGTGAGCCTGAGCGTTGAGGCGGATTTTGATTTTTTTGGTAGCGATACGTTATTAAAATTCGCGTTATATAACTTACTCAAAAATGCGTTTTATTATCAGAATGGCGAACAGTTTGCGATTGATGTGACCCTGACCCGTGATGCGCAACACAACATGATCAAGGTGCGTGACAACGGAGTGGGTATTGCTCCGGACAGGCTGGAAGAAATTTTTAAAGACTTCTATACCTTTGGCAAAAATGGCAGCTATGGTCTCGGATTACCGTTTTGCCGCAAGGTCATGAAATCGTTTGGCGGTAATATCAGCTGTGAATCTGTGTTGGGCGAGTGGACGGAATTTATCCTCAGTTTTCCTGCCTATCACTCTGAAGTCGTCGGTCATATTAAGCTGGACCTGATGAAAACTAAAACGGTGCTCTACGTAGGCGATGACGGTTTGCTCAGCCGTCATTTAAGTGAACAGTCTTTTTATCAGGGCTTTCGTCTGCATTTATTGACCCTGGCGGAAGCGTTACAACGTGAAGAGTATGAGCTGGAATATGATCTGATTCTGATCGATCTGGAACAGGTCAACGGTCAGTGGCAGTCTATGGTGGAGTTGGAAACTAAGTTACACGCGACTGAAGCCAAAATCGCCTATCTGTACGACAAGCAGAATCGTTATCCAATCAACATAGAACGTCATCTCAAAGTCTTTCCGCTTGAGATACGCCAGCTGTTGATGGATACCAATCAGCAGCTTGATCATCTGTTTTTTGAGGCGGAACCGCTGTTGCCGGATCACAATGTGGTGCCGCTGAAAAAAAACAGATGTGAACGTCGTATTCTGGTGGTGGACGATAACCAGTCGCTGCGTACTTTCACCGCCTTGCTGCTGGAAAAGCAGGGCTATGAAGTGATTCAGGCCAATGACGGCCAGCAGGCGCTGGATGAGATGGAACACAATACTTTCGACTTGGTATTGATGGATATCGAGATGCCGGTTATTGATGGCCTCGCCGCGACCAAAGCGATTCGTGAATCTGATAAACCGTACCGTCATGTGCCGATTGTGGGTCACACCGGTGATAACAGCCCGCTGACGATTGAAAAGATTCAGCAATCCGGTATGAACGATTACATTGTTAAACCGGCTGATAAAGATAAGCTATTGGGTAAACTGGCCAATTGGATCTAGCTCCTTTATCAGGAGCCGGATCCTGTTGTATACCCGTCTGATTAACCGCACCAGGTTAATAAAAATAAACCTGAATAGTGCAACTATTATTTCGTAATGAAACGATTGCTTCTTAATGAAACTGTCGCTGCTTAATGAAACGGTTGCTGGTTAATGAAACAATTCCTGATTAATAGAAATAAACATCCCCGTTTTGTTGCGCCTGATGGCAGACAGACACGATTTTATCGATTTGCTGCTCGGTGACCGAACTGGTGACCGACAAACGGATAATGTTTCTGTTTTTGGCCGTTGCCGGCCGGCAAAATACCGCGCCAAAGATGCCGTGCCGTTCCAGATAGTCACGCACTTTTTCCGTATTACGTTCATCTCCGGTTTCCAGCGCAATAATTTGTGACTGGCTGCGTGTCGTTATCCCGATATTATTCAGCGCCTGATTTAGCATGCGGGCATTATTAAATAATTGCTCACGCTTTTTGTCGGCACTTTTTATCACGTCCAATGTAGCCTCAAGCGCCGCGATTTCATACGGCAGAATGGTCGAACTGAATATGGCCGGATAACCGACAAAAGGAATACACTGGTTCGCGCAATTGTTGGTCCAGATAACCCCGGCACGGTATGCGAACGTTTTTGCCAGGCTGGCAGTCATAAAATCGACCTGGGAAGAAAGGCCAAGCTCGGCAACTAATCCCGCTCCCTGAATACCGTGTGTGCCGATGGAATGCGATTCGTCGACCAGAATGGCGCACCCGGTTTCCTGCGCAATGGCTACGATATCCACCAAAGGCGCAACAGTGCCGAGGGTGCTGTAGACGGAGTCGACTGCGATCAGCCCTGGCCCGTTGCGCTGTATCAGCTTGCGCAGATGATCGCAGTTATTATGCATAAACGGATGTAGGTTCGCACTGGCGTAACGGGCACCTTCCCACAGTGACATATGAGCAAAAAAATCGATGTAAACGTGGCTGTCTGGTGGGCAAATAGTTTGCAATAGCGCTGTGTTGGCGTTCCAGCCGGACTGCGACAACAGACATGAATCAAAATGGACATAATCTGCCAACTGTTGTTCAAGACTGGGTTTGGACGCCTGGTCCTGGAGGAAAATGGCTGACATAAAAACACTGTCCTGTGTCTCATCGATAGCCTTTTTCAGCCGTGCTTTAATCAGAGGGTGGTTAGCCAGGCTGAGATAATCATTGCTTTGCAATACAATATCTCCGTCGTGCGGCCTTGTTCCCAATACCAGATGTTTACCGTTCTGGTTGGGATGAATTAAATCTTCAATAAAGAACTCTAACCGACGCTGAATAAAATCAGGCAGGTAATGGATTTTGGCATTGGTGTTCATCATCAATATCCTTGTTATGTGAAAATAATGCCAGCTGACAAGAGATATATGGATGATATTTGCAGCGACGTCACCTACGTAAATTGATTATTTTGGAAGCGATGGCAAACTGAGTTATATTGAGTTGTCTATTAAGAAAGAAACCTTACACTCAGAGAGTGTAAGGTGATTGTTTTCCGTTTCGGGCACAGTGATTTGGCCCTGCCAGACGTAATGGTCGTGGTCATTTTTTACTTAGGTAGACCGTTATTTGATGTGTTGTTCTTCGGCGGGAATAATTCAGGCCAGTACATTCTAACGTAACCGATAGAAACCCATAAAACTAATCCGCTCGCCACACTCAGTTCAAATAACCCAAATTTATGCAGCCAATGCCAGTGTGGAAAGTCGTGCTGAAAAAAAGTCGTCAGGCGGTGCATCGCAATGGCACTGATGACGGAAGGGAAGGTGACCGCTGCGATGGACGGCTGAAATTTCAGTTTCAGCAGGCGGAAGTAACATAAATAGATCAGCAGAGTCATCGTAATTGCTATCCCCGCCAGTGCGCCGGTCAGAATAGGATCCGGATGGGGAAAGTTCACCAGATAACTCGCCAGCGTCAGGTTGATCGGTGCCGCCATAATGGCCAGTGTTGGCCGGGCGCGCCGCGGCAGCATGCCTTCAAACACCAGTCGGTACAATACCAATGGCAACATGAAGAAATAGATCCCAATACAGACCGACACCAGGGTTTCGGAAAACAGAGTATGACCGAACTGGGTTCCAGCCAGCGAACTGCTTATCAGACCAACCGGATAGAGAAACCAGCTCGGCACAATGTGCGACATTCTGAAATTGAGCAGTTGGAAGCTGAAAAACAGCACCATCATGGTCAGGTGCAGTAGCAATGCAATAGCCCAGATAGGATAGGCGATCAGCGGTGAAATCAATGCCAGATAATCGCACAGAATCAACAGCGCCATACTCATAGGTGCCATCAGGCTGCCGGAAAGCGGATCGCGGATATCGCGCATGAATGTCGAATAACTGGTCAGGTATCGCGCCAGTACCGGCAGCAACAGAATGGCACCGGCAACTACCATGTAGGGGCGTAATACTGAGCCGATTTGTGGCAGATACAAATCCCATGCCTGGCCAAGCCCTATAAGTCCTAATGCCAGGGCCGCTTGGGAAGGAGGAACACTTTGTACCTGAATCAGCCTTTTCCAGTTCAACGCCAGACTCCGTTTAATTAAGGTCAAGTTGCGGCGAACGTGGAAGGAATGAAAAAATCGCCGCACAGCAAAGATTTAATGCGCGGCGATTCTATCAATTTTTAGCAATCAGTGTGTAACAATAGATGTATAACTGTCACAAAACCGTGAACAAGTAGCAATGAGTGGCATTATTACCTGAACCACTTTTATCTGAAAGCATTTAGTTATAGTCGTATATCAGGCTGATTCTGTGGCGGCTTCTTTTACCGGAGTTGCTTGTTGTGGTGGTAAGTCTTGCTGACGTAGTTTGTCGTTTTTCAGTGTTCGGTGCAGCAGTTGGCTGTAAATTGGCTGTCCGCCAAATAGCTGTGCGAAGGTACCTGCACCCAGACAAGTAATGATCAGTGGCAAAATCAGGTAGTAGTTATTGGTCATTTCAATCACCAGCAGGATACCAGTGATCGGCGCCCGCACCGTTGCTGCGAACAGTGCACCCATACCAGCAATCGCAAACATACCTGGCTCAATCCCAAGTTCCGGCAGCATGCTTTGCACGATAAGACCGAACGCATAACCGAACAGTGTACCCAGTGCTAGCATCGGCGCGAAGATACCGCCCGGAGCGCCGGAGCCGAAACAGATCAGAGTGGTCAGAATACGGCCCAGGAACAACAATAACAGCAGGCCAGCACCGTAACCGCCGTTAGTAATGGTCGGGATGAGTGCAATACCTCCGCCGGTCAGTTCAGGAATATACAGCAGAGTTAACCCAAAACACCCGCCCAGCAGTGAGCCGGTAATCAGATAGCGGCTACGGGTATTTTTATGAATTTTAACAAAAATATCCTGGGCTGTGGTGATCAGCTTATTGAACAGCACACCAAAAATGCCAAACAGAACACCAAGTAGTAAAAACAAACCTAACAAAGGTAAGTCCGGTGCGTGGTATTGCGGCATGGTGATCACGGCATCCTGGCTGTTGACGCTGCGAAAGACAATGTTGGCTGCGACCGACGAAATAATGACCGCACGCACGGATATCAGGGTATAGCGAAATTGCGGACGCATCTCTTCCATCACAAACATAATGCCAGCTAAAGGTGCGTTAAATGCCGCGGACAGACCACCGGCTGCGCCGGAAGCCAGCAGAGAATGGCGCGTATCGTCATTTTTGATGCGGAAAATGTCCGACACCATGCGACCGATGCAGCCACCCATCTGCACAGTTGGCCCTTCACGGCCAAGAACCATACCTGAACCCAGCGCGCCCATACCACCAAAGAACTTGACCGGCAGCACTCGCCACCAGCGTACAGGGCGCATGCCATCCATCGCACCTTCGATTTCCGGGATACCAGAGCCGGCAGCTTCCGGAGCAAAACGGTGCACGAGAAAATAGCCGATAAAGGCCAGGGCAGCACTGATCAAAAAGGCGGCCAGCCACAACGGCAACATGTTACCAATTTCACTGCGCAGCCAGTCGGTACGGGTTTCCGAGACAAAATGAACCGCTTGTTCGAAATAAGTACCGACGATGCCTGAAAGAATACCAACGATAAGGGAGAGGAACAGGACGGAAGCGGGGGTTTTTTCTTTAGAGAGAAATTGATTAATTGCATCTTTTGGAACTTTGGAAAGTAAACTGTACTTCAACTTCTCACTCTTCGTCATGAAAATAAGGCCTCAAGGGTTGGGAATTCAGGGGGTGGCCTTGAATTATACTCGCCACATCATTCAACTATAGCGACAAGAATGCAATATTGATTTTCATATATGATTGATTTCGCTAAAATTCTAAAAACCATGCAATGATCATCAAAAATATGCGAAAAAACTTGTCTTTTCAGCGTAATGAACCATATTTAAAGGGTAAGGCAGATTTGATTATTTCGAAATGGAGGAATTGAAAGGCCTTACCTACAATTTGGATGGATTCAAAAAGTACTTCAAATCAAATGTCCTCGCCAATGGTCAGTTTGGTACACAAAACAGACTGACTCGCAGACTCACGATTGAGTTCCGGGGAAAAGAGGCGCGCTATAGTCAGTGCGCCTTTTGCTATTTACGGTATCTGTTTCTATCTGACTCGTCGGTTTCTGTTACGGTATCTGTTTCTGGTTATTTCATTAGTACCTGAATTTTTTTGCCGCTTGCTATTCACTCTGTTTGTCTGTTTTATCTATGAAATATTGATAAGGTGTATCAATATTTTGTTTTGATGTCGAAAATTGAGTGGATATAAAAAGCGCGGCTAACTCGTTTATCTAGCAATAGTTTTTATCTCGTAATAGTTTTTTACTCGCAGCTGGTTTGAACGTTATACTATTACAAAAGGGAGTATAACCATGACTGCAAAAGTTCCGACCAACATAATTACCGGGTTTCTCGGTGTAGGTAAAACCACCAGCATACTTAACCTGCTTCGTACTAAACCCAGCGATGAAAAGTGGGCGGTACTAGTTAACGAGTTTGGTGAAATTGGTATCGACGGCGCTATGATGTCCGAGCAAGGGGCGCTGATAAAAGAAGTGCCGGGCGGCTGCATGTGTTGCACTGCCGGTGTGCCAATGTCCGTGGGAATCAACGCACTGCTGCGGCAAAAGCCGGATCGTTTGCTGATTGAACCGACCGGGCTCGGCCACCCGAAACAAGTGATTGCCACTCTGACGTCCGAGCAGTATCTGCCATATGTGGATTTGAAAGCGACGATTGCGCTGGTTGACCCGCGCAATCTGCGTAACGAAAAATACATCAGCAACCAGAACTTTAATGATCAGCTTGGCAGCGCCGAGGTGATCATTGGTAATAAAGTTGATGAATGCGATGTGGATGATATCGATGCGTTTAACGATTGGGTTACCGACCAGTCTCCGTCCAAAATCTTCCATAAGTTGGTATCGCGCGGGCAACTGCCGCTGGAAATACTGGATATTGAACGTTTGGTGCCGGAGCAAGTGGACGCGCGTGATGCCCATCATCACCATCACGCAGAGATGGAGCCACAGTTTGAACTGGATCCGAAGCAACCTTATGTACGCCGTGAAAATCAGGGGCAGGGCTATTTCAGTTGTGGCTGGCTGTTTGGCGCTGAATTTGCGTTTGGCTTTGATGAGCTGTTCTCTCTGTTCAGCGATCTTAAAGCGGAACGGATTAAGGCTGTGGTGAATACAGACCGTGGCTGCTATGCGTTCAATGTGTCTCAGGGTGTGGTTTCCGTCAATGAAATGAGCCTGGAAGGTTTTGAGTCGCGGATTGAATTGATTGACTCACAGCTGATGCCCTGGCAACAACTGGAAGATATTTTGGTGAAATTGGCGGGAATTAATCGCTAATGGGGAGATCTTCAGGAGTGAATGAGTTTTTAGCTTCCTGGCTGTGAACTGAATCAGTCTGTCAATCTCATTGATACCAATACGAAAAGGGCGCTTAGATAGCGCCCTTTGTCTTACAAAGTCAGTGTCATAAAAAGTCAGTCACAGGGATGGATAGCGCCATCTCTGCATGCGCGCTTAACGTTTGTTACGTAGGTAACGCTTGCGACGCTCTTCTTTGCGCTTTGCTTTCTCTTCTGCTTTACGAGCTTCTTCGATTTCAACCTCAATCAGCTCTTGCGTGATCATTTCCGGTAATTCGAGCGTGATTTGGCCAATCACTCCCTGGCGAAGTTCATGCAGCAGAATTTCTGATGCTTTATGCAGGTCAACGCGGCCACCGGCACGCAAGGCGCCACGCTTACGGCCAATCGCTTCCATCCATTCAACATCTGACTCAGGCGACTCATCGATTTGGTAACGCTCTTTGAGTTTTTCCGGATAGTGAGCGGCGAGATACTCCACCGTATAGAACGCCACTTCGTCATATTCCATCGCGGTATCTTTCACTGCACCTGTTGCGGCAAGGCGGAAACCGCTGTGCGGGTTTTCAACTTTTGGCCACAGAATTCCCGGAGTATCAGACAGTACGACGCCATTTTGCAGGTTGATACGCTGCTGACGGCGGGTTACCGCAGGCTGGTTACCCGTTTGCGCAATCACACGTCCGGCCAGGGTATTGATGATGGTGGACTTACCCACGTTGGGGATGCCCATGATCATGGTACGAATGTTCTTGCCGATCTCTTCACGGTGCGGTGCCAGCTTACGGCACAATTCCAGAATTTTATGCACTTCCTGCACGTTGGAGGTGGTGACCGCCATGGCTTTAACGCCTTGCTCTTTTTCCAGATGCTCAATCCAAAGTTGCGTCATTTCCGGGTCGGCCAGATCGCGTTTGTTAAGCACTTTAACGACCGGTTTATCACCACGCAGACGTGAAATCACCGGGTTCTCACTACTGAACGGGATACGTGCGTCCAGTACCTCGATGATGACGTCTACCTGAGGGATCGCTTCTTCGATTTCCTTGCTTGCTTTATGCATGTGGCCCGGAAACCATTGGATATTGTTGTTAACCATTTGAAGATATTGCCTTTTAATTTAATGGTTTTGTCTGTGGTAAAAAGCTGGAAATAACAGACGATTGGATGAGAATCGCAGGCCTGCCAAAAGAACAACCTGTGCTTACCCGCCGCCACAGCACGTTTTAATCTGGCAATATTACCACTTAATTGACCCTGCTGGAATCCGCTCTCCGCTTATGGGCGAGACTGTGATGACATTTGAGCGGTTTAGCATAGAGTGACTTTGTTCAAGCATCGACTTCGTCTTGTTTTAAGACACATTGAGCCGCGTGAAATTGAAACACGCTTTGACAAAGCCCAATCTGCCCAGGCAAAAATAAAAACGCCGCGTGGGATATGCGGCGTTAAAGGAGTTTTGGCTAATCTCTAAATTCTTCTCATCACCTAGCTTTGCCAAATAACTAGATGGGAACTGGATTAGCGGCGCGGAACAATCAGCACTGTTTTAAAACAACGGCTTGCAGACGGTTGCCCAGTACGCCACCGATCAACAATACAATCAGGAAAACCCAGCCTGAAAGAGAGAAGTTGACGATAGGCGTAAACAACGCGCCGACGTTACAGCCATTGGCAAAACGGGTACCAAAGCCCATCAGCAGGCCACCCAGTGCAAATAACGCATAGTGGCGAACGGAGTAATTGGTTTTCAGCGACAGGGAAAATTTACCCAGAAACAGCACTGCAACTAAAGTACCGATCATGATCGCCAGGTTCTGCACGCTGACGCCGTGTTCGAGAAACGGCAGGTTAAACAGCGCTTCCGGACGGTGAGTAAACGCAGCAATATCCGCTGAACTGACACCAAACACCATCAGCAGTTTACCAAACCAGATACCGAATGGCGTTGACGCCCCCCAGCCAGATCCGGTTGAGACCATCATGACACCAAACACCAGTGCGATAACCAGAGCAGAGGTATTCATTTGCCAAACGTTACCTAACCAGCGCTGGTAGTTTTCTTTGCTGAAAAGCGTCGCGTTAGTGCTTGGTTTTGGCTGTTGCGCGCTCTGTTCACGCAGCATTTCACCGTCTACACCATAGAAGGTACCGGCTTGCTCACGGCGCGCCTGATATTTACGCGCAGCCAGAATCACGATTGAAGCAAAAACAATGGTTACGACTACTGACATAAAGTAGCCATTCAGCGGATCCCAACTGAACAGATCTGGTAGGAATACCCCTTTACCGGCGTAGCTCGGGCTCGATATTACGGTGTGTGTAATCCATTCCTGAGTGGATTGCAGCGGGAATCCGAAGAAAACACCAGCACCGAAAAACAGCAGGGTAATCAGTGCGCGAGGGATGTCACCGACCATCTCGACCATTACCCCAGTGGCGCAGCAACTTGATAAGCTCATGCCAGCACCGAACATGACGCCGCCAACCAGCAGACCGATGTTGATTGGGTTAACCCAGAGGCGGTAGTCGCCAGCATCAGCATTAAACAGAATGCCTGCGTTGACCACAGCGGTAACCACAAACATAAACATCAGCGTTTGCAAAAGCTGGGTTGAGCCGCGGCGATAAGCACGATTGACACTGCCCGCAAACCCCAGTGAACCTTTGGTCAGGGCGAAGCCCAGCGCCAGACCCATGAGCAGGCGCATAAACAGTGATGCGTCTTTAAGAAGAGTTGCGCCAAGCAGCAGAGCTACGAAGGCAATCGCTGCTCCCCACCATGCTTGTACTTTATTCATATGTAAAACCTTACTTACCAACAAGTTGGAAATTGGAACAGAAAAGGCACGTAGACTAACATGGCGTGGTTTTGTGACGCAGGTCAATAATTAGAATGAATCGTTATAAGATAAACGATGATTAATAGGATTGTTACTATCTTGTCGCAGCAATTTACCCAACTGACCGGGCGCAGTCGTCAGGCCTGCATGGTCAGCGGACAGCCGCAAGTGGTCATGGTAGACACTTCATCCTGATAACAAAATAGAGAGCAGAACCTGGTGTTCTGCTCTCTGTCTGCTCTTGTTCCTGACTCGTTTATTGTTAAGTGACCTCTCCGTGAGTTCAAACCTGCTCGCGGTTGATCTCCGGCGTTAAGATCCACTCCGCGCTGTCATTAAGTACATCCATCTTGGTGATTTTACCATTCTTCACCTCAAAGCGGTCAGTATAGCGGTTGCCATTAAAGTGGCGGCCATCCGGCCATTGTCCGTACAGATAACCAATCGAATAGACGACGCAGTGATCGGCTTTCTGCACCGCGTCATACTGCATAATATCTTTCTTGATCCACTGATAGCGCTGTTGATTGAAGGCGGTGATGGCCTGTGCGTTGGCCATTTCTCTGCGCCCGGTAAAAGTGATCTTGACCTGCTCATCCATAAAAGTAGCGGCGGTTTCCGGATCCGGCTTCATTGAGGCCTCCAAAAACTGGCTGACGATTTCTACTGCTTTGTCTGTTTCTGACATGACGTCTCTCCTTGGTTGGTTATTAATGGTGCAAACGAATCTGATTTGGATCTTTTTTGTGCATATTTCTTGGCAAATTCCACGAAATTCGGTACTTTTCGTCTGGCACCTAAATTGCTAGCAATAATTATGCAATGGCTAGCAATTAATGAAAAGAGGGATCTTATGAAACGTTCAACAATCAACAAACTGGTTAAACACGGACTTTCGGTGGGTGTCACGGCAGCACTGTCCATGAGTACGTTGGCTGCATATGCTGCCGAACCGATCAAGGTCGGATTGGTCGCGGCGCTGTCAGGCCAGTCTGCCAAATCGGGTGAGGCGATTACCCGTGGTTTGGTTATCGCTATTGATGAAATTAATCAGGCAGGCGGGGTGTTGGGGCGCCCGCTGGAGCTGGTACGGCGTGATGATGAAAGCAATCCGTCGAAAGGGTTGCTGGCTGCCCGTGAGCTGATCCAGAAAGAAGATGTCGCTGTGCTGTTTGGCGGCTTAGATACTCCGGTTTCCCTTGCCATCGTGCCTGTTGCTAACCGAATGAAAATGCCGTTTATGGGTGTTTGGGCAGCCGGTACGCCAATCACCCAGAATGGCGCCAAAGAGAATTATGTATTCCGTGTTTCGGCGGTGGATGAAGTGGTTGATGAAGCGCTGGTGCAATATGGCATTGACAACTATGCCATGAAAAAACCAGGTATGTTGCTGATTAATAACCCTTGGGGAGAGTCAAATGAGAAGGGATTCCGCAAGGCATTGCAGGCGCGTGGTCTGCAATACAGCGGGATAGAACGTATTGAGTCTGGTGATGTTGACTTAGTACCACAACTTACCCGGCTGAAAGAAAAAGGCACCGATACCTTGCTGATGGTGGCTAACGTGGCACCTTCAGCCCAAGTGGTGAAATCACTCGAGCGTATGGGGTGGGACGTACCGGTTGTTTCTCACTGGGGCCCGGCAGGCGGGCGTTTTGGTGAACTTGCGGGGCCAACAGCGGATCGGGTGCATTTTATTCAGACCTTTACGTTTACCGATACGCAGTCGGGGAAAGGCGGGGAAGTGTTTGGCAAATTGCAGGCTAAATTCCCGGAAATCAAAAGTGTGGCTGATGTGACACCGGCTGTGGGCATTGCCAATGCGTACGATGCGATGCATCTCACCGCGCTGGCAATACAAAATGCCGGTTCTACGCAGGGTAGTGCCATTCGTGACGGTTTCTATCGTATCGATGATTATCAGGGCTTGATTAAAGATTTTAAACGGCCTTTCACCGAAACCCAACATGATGCGATTGGTGCCAAAGATTATGTTTTCACTCATTTCGTCAATGACCAAATCGTACCGGTTCAGTAACTCGCACCGAACGGTGGTAAGTCAATACTAATATTTGGTCAGTCAATACGGATAGGAGAGCGTTACGTCATGTTAACCGCTGCCATTATTACCGGGCTGGGTCTGGGGAGCATGTATGCTCTCCTTGCCCTCGGGTTTCATATTACTTATATCGTCAGCAAAACCGTTAATTTCTCCCAGGGCAGTGCCATGATGCTCGGGGCGGTGCTGGCTTACTCTTTTTGCATCACCTGGGGCATGCCTTACTGGGTTGCCTTCTGTGTCACTTTGCTGCTCAGTGCGTTATATGGCTTGGCTATTGAGCGCTTTCTGGTGCGCCCGTTTGCCAATAAAGGCTCTGATGCCTGGCTGATGGCGACGGTCGCCGGAGGCATTCTAATCGATAATGCGGTGTTGTTTACCTTCGGTAAAGAGCCGCGTCAGTTTACTAATGAATTTGCTACCACCAGTGTCGACTTGTTCGGCAGCGGAGTGTATGCACTGCAGGTCATGATTCCCGTGGTCGGTGTGATTATCGCGCTGTTACTGGCTGTGCTGGTACGCCGTACCCGTTTAGGAAAAGTGCTGCTCGCTTGTGTACAGAATCCGGATTCTGCCCGCCTGATGGGTATCAATGTCAGTCGCGTTGTGGCGGTCAGTTTTGCCATGTCGACGGTACTCGCCGCGATCGCCGGTATTCTCATCGCGCCACTGTTTGCGGTGCATTCAGACATGGGCACGCTGTTCGGACTCAAAGCCTTTGCGGTCGCCATTCTGGGCGGTATCACCAGTGCGTCCGGCGTGTTCAGTGCCGGGCTGATTTTTGGTTTAGCGGAGGCGATAGTCACCGTTTATTTTGGCTCCGCGTTCACTCAGATCATTACCTTCTCTCTGGTCATATTGGCATTAGCGGTCAAACCCAATGGCCTGTTCGTTAAAGGACAGGAGGTGAAAGTATGAATGTCACTCAGTCAAAATCCTGGTTGTGGATTACGCTTTTTACCCTGGCAGGTTCTGTGCTCTGTTTTCTGCTCGACAGCTATTCGTTACTGGTGTTTACCCTCTGTGCTATCACGGCACTGGTTGGCGTTGGTCTTAACATCCTGATGGGGATGAGTGGCCAGATAAGTTTTGGCCATATCGCTTTTTATGCGATTGGCGCTTATGTCAGCGGGTTGTTGCTGTTGAATGGCGTTCCTTTCGGGCTGGCCGTTGTGGCTGCTGCGCTGGTGTGCGGCGCCGTGGGTGGCTTGTTGGCTATCCCGGCCATGCGGGTTAGCGGGCCTTATCTGGCAATGGTGACCATCGCGTTCTCTTTCGTCGTCCATCACGGCTTGATGGAGTGGCGTGACGTAACTGGTGGTGCCAATGGGTTGATGGGGATCCCGATGCCGGAATTGGGCGAATTGGAACCGGAACGTCTGCTTGCGCTTATCGGTATGATGAGCCTCGGCGCGGCGCTAATTATGTATCAGCAGGTCTATTACAGTGGCTGGGGCAAAGCAATGCGTGCGGTAAAATCGAGTCCGGTTGCAGCGCGTTCACTCGGATTTAATCCACTGCATACACAAACCCTGGCTTTTGCTTTATCAGCGGCGTTTGCGGGGCTTGCCGGTGCAATGATCCCGCCACTGATGATGTACATCAGCCCAAGCACGTTTCCGTTTACTCAGTCGATTTTGTTTGTGCTGGTGGTGATCCTGGGCGGAACAGGCACGTTATGGGGACCGGTTCTGGGAGCCACGGTGGTAGTTTTATTGCCTGAGCTGCTGGCGCCGCTGGCGGAATACCGCCTGCTGATTTTTGCGGTATTGCTGCTCGCCGTGTTGTGGGGCGCTCCGCGCGGCCTGATCGGCGAAATGACCACACGATTGCGTAAAACGAGCATTCAGTTACCGCCCAAATCGGTCAACCGGCATCTGATTGCGACGTTTTACGATCGTGCGGATAACGGCCTCAGTGCACTAAAGGTCGACAATATCGGTATTACTTTTGGTGGTGTGGTCGCAGCGCAAGGGGTCAGTTTTGAAGCGCCGCTTGGCAAAGTGACCAGTATTATCGGCCCTAACGGGGCGGGTAAAACCACGGTCCTGAATATGATCAGCGGTTTTTATACCCCGGATCAGGGCAGGGTCAGCCTGAATGAAGAGCTTGTTGGCCTTAATGCTCATAGTATCGCCCGCTGCGGCATTTCACGCACCTATCAGACCAGCCAGTTGTTTGATGATATGTCAGTACTGGAAAATCTGTTGGCGGCGATGCAGCAAGGCAGTATCGGCCATCCGTTTTACGCCCGGCAGCCAGGACAGCGTGAACTGGCGCTGAATCTGCTGGCACTGGTCGGTTATCAGGGGGCCATCAATACTCCCGCGCAGGACTTACCCCATGTCGACCGTCGTCTGGTCGAGATAGCGCGTTCGCTGGCCACCTGTCCGTGGGTTTTGTTGCTGGATGAGCCAGCGGCAGGTCTGAGCCGGGAGGATACAGACAAGTTAGCCGGATTAATCAAGACCATCGCCGGATTTGGTATTGCGGTCATTCTGGTTGAGCATGATATGAAACTGGTGATGGGTGTCAGTGATCAGGTGCTGGTGCTGGATGCCGGTAAACCGATCGCTCTGGGTGAACCACTACAGATTCAACAGGATCCGGCGGTCATTGCTGCCTATCTGGGCGCGACCAGTTATAACGCCCCGCCACGGGCCAAGCAGTGGACTGCTGCCAAACAGTCAGTCCTGTTTACCAAACAACTGACCATAGACTACGGGGCGTCCCCTGTGGTGCATGAGGTTGATATTGAGGTTAATCCGGGCGAATGTGTCGCCATTTTAGGGGCCAATGGTGCCGGGAAAAGCAGCATCCTGCGCTGCCTGGCGGGGCTTAAGAAGCCCGCCAGCGGGACGATTGGCCTTGATGACAGCTACATCCATCACATGAATGCTGATCAGATTGCCGAACGTGGCCTGGCTTTGGTTCCCGAAGGGCGTCAGCTATTCGGTGATCTGTCTGTCAGAGACAACCTGCTGCTCGGCGCGTATTCACGTCAGGATGATGTCGATGAGGTAAACGAAATTGAAGCGATTTTACAGCGCTTTCCGCGCCTGCGCGATCGGATAGAGAGTCAGGCCGGACTGCTGTCTGGCGGAGAGCAGCAAATGGTCGCGGTCGGACGGGCGTTAATGGCCAAACCACGCATCCTGTTACTGGATGAACCGTCGCTTGGCCTTGCTCCTTCGATGATTGCTGAGCTCTATGATGCCTTGGCACAGCTCAGAGACGACGGCGTGACCATACTGCTCGTCGATCAAATGGCCAATCTTGCGCTGCAGGTTGCTGATCGGGCTTATGTACTCGAAACCGGCAAGATAGTGCAGGCAGGTACGGCACAACAATTATTAGCCGATTCGGAGTTAGAAAAAGCCTATATGGGAGCAAGTTAATGCAAGCAGATACCGTAGTGATAAATTGTCGTTTAGAAGGGCAGTCAACGCTTAGCTGCGCGTTTATCCGCGAGGGATATTTCACCGCTTTTCAGCCGCAAAACGAGACAGATGTGAGCTCATTTAGTGCAGCAAATGTGATTGATGCCCAAGGGCAACTCATGCTGCCAGGCCTGGTCGAAACTCATGTTCATCTCGATAAAGCGTGTACGGTGTCACGTTGCCGGCTGCAGCACGGCACGCTGCAAGAAGCGATTGAACAGACATCACAGCTGAAGAAAAGCTTTACCTACCAGGATGTGTACCAGCGAGGTAAACGGGTACTGGAAAAGGCCATCACCCAGGGCACCAGCTATATGCGGACCCATGTCGAGATAGACCCTGTCGTCGGCCTCACCGGGTTCGAGGCTATAAAGCAGCTCAAACAGGATTATGCCTGGGCGCTGAGCCTCGAGCTGTGTGTATTTCCTCAGGAGGGGCTGCATAATAATCCGGGGACTTACGAGTTGCTGGTGCAGGCGCTGGAGCAGGGCGCCGATTTGCTCGGTGGTTGCCCCTATACCGACAGTGATCCTGAGCAGCAAGTCAGAACGCTGTTTAGCCTGGCCACTCAGTATGATGTCGATCTCGATTTTCATCTCGATTTTGACCTCGACAGTTCAACCATGACACTACCATATGTGATGGAAATGACGCGTGAATTTGGTTATCAGGGCCGGGTAACGGTGGGCCATGTGACTAAGCTGTCGGCAGTCAAACCGGCTGAGTTACAAGAGCTGGCGCAGGAAATGGCACAAGCAGGCGTCCGGTTAACGGCGTTGCCGAGCACCGATTTATTTCTCAACGGACGCGAGTTTGACCATTTGGTGCCGCGTGGTGTTGCACCGCTGTTGCCGCTGAGTAAGCAGGGCGTGTGCTGTTCCATTTCGACCAATAACGTTGAGAACCCGTTTACGCCTTACGGTGATGCTTCTCAGGTCAGGCAGGCGAATCTGTATGCCAATGTCGCTCAGTTGGCGACACCCGCGGAGCTGAGTCAGTGTTTTGAATGGATTTCAGGGGATTCGGCAAAGCTGATGAAACTGCAACACTACGGGATCGGAGTCGGTAAGGTGGCCGATGCGGTCTTTTTTGACGCGCTCAGTCAAGCGGATGTGGTCGCAACTGTACAAGCACCCGTTATGGCGATCAAACGCGGCCGGATAACGTTTACTAGGCCGCAGGTGAATTTACATCATCCGCTTTAAATGTGTAGGGAGAAGAAACAGCGGGGAATAGCATTTTCCCCGCTGTTTCTCTTTATCGGCTGCTTAATCTGGCGTTACAGGCGCTTGGCTGAGTGCGTCACCAAGGTCAAGTTCTTGGTCATTACCCGGGCTCAACACCAATTCCGCTTCCAGATGATCAAGGTGCGCCAGCATAACAGCGACAGCCTGTGATTGATTACCAGCTTTTAATGCATCAATAAGCTGCTGGTGTTCATTGTGCTGACACGCCGGAACATCGTTTCGCTGATAAAGCGCAACAATCAGTGAACTGCGTACCATCAAATTATCAAACATCTCCATCAGGACACGATTCCCGCACAGGTTAGCCAGCAGGCGGTGAAAATCACACAAGGCACCGACAATGGCGCGGCGGTCGTTGGTCTGCACCGCGGCTTGTTCAGCTTGCATGTGCGCCTCAATTTGCGGCCAGTGTTCGGCCATTTTCTGCGCCGTAATATCTTCAACAATACCGCGTTCGATTACCCGTCTGGCAGCAAAAACTTCGCGCGCTTCTTGTGCCGTCGGTTGAGAAACCATCGCGCCGCGATTGGGTTCGATGGTGACAATGTGCTGCAGCGCAAGACGCTGCAGAGCTGTCTGCACATGGTTACGGTTGGCTTGCAGAGCAGTAACGATCTGCGCTTCGACCAGACGCTGACCCGGTTTAAGTTTGTGCTGGGCTATTGCGGCCGAAAGGGCGGCCATAATGCGTTGTACTTCTTGTTGTTTATGCGTCGATGCGGTTGGGCGCGGCGTAACCATTGCTGAGAAAACCTTATATTTCTTATTGCTAGCACTCAGTTTACCCTTGATAGACTCAGTGAGACAACAACAAAGGGACAGATGAAAGCGCGGCAATATAGCGCCTGGCCTGGCGCATGAGGTATTGAACAAAGTTCGACCATAAAAAAAGCGACCATATGTGGCCGCTTGGAGAGTTGTACTGATGTTACCTACACCCGGTACAGCGAGAGCTGATGGTGCAGATTATCGGCCAGTTGCTTAAGCGTCTGACAGGCTTGCTGAGTTTCGCTGTTCAGGTTTAGATTCTGATCACTGGCTTCACGGATCTGATTGATGTTTTTACTCACATCTTCTGCGACATACCGCTGTTGTTCCACAGCACTGGCGATTTCGGCATTAAGCTGCGAAATGTTGGCTACTGATGCAAGCACGGTTTTCAGTACATCATCAGCAATCTGTGCCTGCTGGACATTATCTGCGGCGATGCGGCTGCTCAATGTCATCTGCTCTGAGGCTTCTTCACCGCTGGTCTGCAAACGCGCCACCATCGCGCGGATTTCTTCTGTTGATTTCTGGGTTCTGCTCGCCAGTAAACGGACCTCATCAGCGACTACGGCAAAGCCGCGTCCCTGTTCGCCAGCTCGAGCTGCTTCAATAGCGGCATTCAGTGCCAGCAGGTTGGTTTGATCAGCGATGTCATTAATCACTCCCAGCACGTTGCCAATGCTGTGGCTCGCATCAACCAGTTCTCCTACCACCGCAGTGGATTTTTGAATCGTATCCGCCTGATGCTGGATACTGTTAATGGTCTGAGTCAAAGTCTCACCGACGCGACTCACGTCTTGATTCGCCTGGTTAGCGTTGTGTTCCGCATTGGTGGTATTTTTCGCAATATCTTGCGCCGAAAGGCTCATTTCATGCGATGCTGCAGCAACCTGTTCGGTATCCTTATTCTGCGCTTCTGACGCTGCATAAGATTGGGTTGCGATAGCCATCAACTGAGCGGCAGACTGATTGACAGCTTCTGCAGCGCTTTTTGACTGTTTGATTGTGGTATGGATGCGATCCAACAACTTATTAAAACCCTTAGCCATGGTGGCGAGTTCATCATTACCACGCAGGTCGAAACGTTGCGTGAGATCACCTTCGCCATCCGCCAGGTTATGAATTGCATCAACATAAACGGCTAACGGTCTGCCTACGATGCGTCTTACCAGCAGAGTAATAAACCCTATCATGACTAAACTGATCACCAATACAGTCGCGGCTCCCTGGATGGAAATTTTCCAGATCATGGCTGAGATTTCAGCTTTCGGGTAAGCGGTTACGATCTGATAGTTCCACGGTGCATAGTCTGAACGTGTAATCACCCAATCATCAGGCTGGTCGAGCGCGGCTTTGATTTGGGCGTCACTGAGGTTGTCAGAATGCATACGCAATTGGCCTGTACCGTCGTATAACGCGACGAATCCCTGATTGAGAATGCGCGACTGTGCAATGGAGTCAGTGACAATGCTCATGTTAGCGGGGTATCCCACATACCAGATGCCAAGGGTCTGATTATCCTCAATGATTGGCTCGTAGGCAGAAATATAAGGGTGGCCGAGGATATCAACCATGCCGTAATAGCTTTGACCGCTGGTGATCGCCGCCATCGCCTTACCATTGCGTGACAGTAAAGTGCCTACGGCGCGTTGATTGTCTTTTTTGACGTTGGTGGACACTCGAATAAAGTCGTTACCACTGCGCGCAAACAGCGTTGCCGTTCCGCCCATAATACCGGTAAGCCTGTCGACAAGATCGTAATTGTTCGATTGTTTAGTGTCACCAAAGTAGAGCGCCGGTGCGTTTTGACCTGCGACTGCTTCTTGTCCTTGCAATTGTGCAGGGCCCAACAGTTTGCTGCGCTCCTTGAGTAACTTCATGCTGCTCTCGACCCGCTGCATCATGATGTCATTGGTGGTGTTCAGTAAGCGAGTCGTCTCCTGAATCGCTTGCTCTTTTTGTCGGCTGGCCTGTTCGTTCACCTGATTAATGCTGGTTTGGATCTCATAACCAACCAAAACCAAAGCGATCAAGCATATTAAAACGGTAATGGTCAAAATGAATTTACGGTTAATGCTCATATAAATACCTTAAAAAGTGAGGTTCTGGTATCCGTCGATGATTATCAGATTGGTAAACGGATTGGTTCAGAAAAACAGGCAGCACTATTGTTGTGGACTCTTTACACCGCCTCTCAGTTGTACATTTTGTGGTATAAATTGATCTAAATCAAATTAACTACCATTAACAGTGATTTATGTATCATTAGTGTTGGAGTGTTATCGACGATGCATCTTCATTGTTATTGAGTTGCTGCCTTTCTGTTATAGCTCATATTGAAAGAGTGGGAGGTGGTAATTGTTGTGTGGTTGAACTGGAAGAGTCATCGCTGACTGAGGACGGTGAAATATCTATAAAAAGAGAAAAAGTTTCCCATATGTCGCAAATCGACCCCGTCGAGGCGTTAGCAAACAGCATGCACTTACCGACGCTGGCTAACATCATGTTCAACAAGGACGAATTAATCATCGGCTTTTATACTGCTGACCGCAAAGGCGGCCAGTCGAGCAAGGTAGTATTTAACCAAGCAGTATTTTACTAAGCAACAAGGTATGTGGCAGCCCGCTGAGCCTGTCATGTGCCTCTCACCAGCGGAAACGCTCAGCACCCTCTCAATTTGTCCTTAACGGTGCAAACGGTACAGATTAACGGGCTTTCTGTATTGTCGTAGCACCACTTGTGAAGTGATCCACTCACTCTTTCTTCACTCAATTCGGGAACCATCTGGTTCCCTTTTTTTTGCATCTTTTGTATACAATGTTTGCGCTAACTCACAATCATAAAAATAGCTAAAAACGACGCTTTTTTAATCTTGCGATTACAGCACAAAGTGTTAACATCTTTTCAACAATCACCAGTTTGGTTTCCCTCTCTTAGTGCTTGTGAACCAATGCAGTGCAGGGTGTCTGCACCGTTTTAAACGTGAGTTATTTATCATCGTATAAGAAAAATAAATTTTTAAAGGCAAAGTCACAAAAATAAGCGACATTTTCTGCAGATAACTTAGCAGTTTGCGACATGGTCGGTTGTTTGGATCATAGAAGATTTATTTTTGGGTACGGTTGTTGCTACTTTGTTACTGCTAAATGGGACAGTTAGCAAAGTGTTAAAATCTCCACAACGATGATTAGATATAATTGGAGTGCGCAATGTCGGTTTTACAAAACTCGCTCAGACAAGGATACGCGCAGAAAGAAGTCGGCCGAATCGGTTTTTTACTGCTGAATAACTTCACTATGCTTGCGCTGGCTTCAGCGGTTGAACCACTAAGAATGGCTAACCAGCTTAGCGGCAAAGAGCTGTACGATTGGTACACCATCACGGAAGACGGCGAGCCGGTTTCTGCCAGTGACGGTATCAAGATTACTCCCGATGCATCAATGAGTTCAGCGCCCAAGCTGGATACCTTGATCGTAGTCGGGGGGGTAAACATTACCCGCAGTTTCACTCGACGTCAGGTGAACTGGGTGCAATCTCTGGCACGTAAGCAATTGCGTTTGGGTGGCCTGTGTACTGGTCCTTACCTGTTGGCGGAAGCAGGCGTTTTGGATGGATACGAATGTGCGGCACACTGGGAGTGTATTGCGGCTTTACAGGAAGCCTACCCACGAGTTGTATGCTCAAACCATCTGTTCGTGATTGACCGCGATCGTATGACGTGTACCGGAGGTTCTGTACCGCTGGACATGATGATCAACATGATCAAACGGGACTACGGCCATGAGTTAGCGGCGAGCATTTCTGAAATGTTCATTTGCGACAGAATTCGTGGCGAAAATGATTTCCAGCGTGTACCTCTGCGTCACGTGCTGGGCACTGCTCAGCCGAAGCTGGTCGAAGCGATTACTTTGATGGAAGCAAACATTGAAGAGACCATCGAATTGGATGAGCTGGCTATGTACGTCGGTTTGTCGCGTCGTCAGTTAGAGCGCCTGTTCCAGAAATATCTGCAATGCCCGCCGTCAAAATATTACCTGAAGCTGCGCTTGTTCCGAGCACGTCAGTTACTGCGCCAGACCTCGATGTCGATTATCGACATCGCGACCGCATGTGGCTTTGTATCTTCTCCGCATTTCAGTAAATGTTATCGTATTCACATCGGCATTTCTCCGCGTGCAGAGCGCTTAGGCCACTACGATAATGAGCTGAATACAACCCTGTTGAGTGCCGAGTTGGAAGATGATCCAACCCAGGCAGATCTTGCCGCTCTGGCAGCGTCAGATCTGCAGTCGTCACGCTCGCTGTATGAGGCACAATATGAACCTACGTATGGGTCTGTAATGGTCTAATAAACCTCCAAATTCTCCTCAGCCGCTGCTTCTCTCGCAGCGGCTTTTTTTTTATCAAAAAACGACGTACACAGTTACGCAAAAGGTGTTTGGAGTGACGTTTTCAGAACACTACTCAATGACCGGAATACCTATTCTGAGCATACGCCCATAGAACAAATAACCAGGTGAGAAGATGAACGCAAAGGAACTGCATGATGACGCTATCGTCATTGACGGACTCGTGATTGCTAAATGGGATCGCGAGCTTTTTGAAGATATGCGTAAAGGCGGACTGACCGCTGCTAACTGCACGGTCTCAGTGTGGGAAGGTTTCCAGAACACTGTAAATAACATCGTTGAAATGAACAATCTGATCGAAGCGAACAACGACATCGTGACGAAAGTGAAAACGACCAGCGATATCCGCCGTGCAAAGCAGGAAGGTAAAACCGGCATCATGATGGGGTTCCAGAACGCGCACGCGTTCGAAGACCAATTAGGCTATGTACAAGTATTTAAAGACCTTGGCGTCGGTGTGGTACAGATGTGTTACAACACCCAGAACCTGGTCGGTACCGGTTGTTACGAGCGCGATGGCGGCTTGTCTGGCTTTGGCCATGAGATCGTGGCAGAAATGAACCGCGTCGGCATCATGTGTGACCTGTCACACGTCGGTGAAAAAACGTCACGTGAAGTGATTGAAGCGTCGAAAAAACCAGTTTGTTACTCCCACTGTCTGCCAAGCGGACTAAAAGATCATCCACGCAACAAATCCGATGAAGAATTGAAATTCATTGCCGATCACGGCGGCTTTGTTGGCGTCACTATGTTTGCCCCTTTCCTGAAGAACGGCATCAACTCAACAATCGAAGATTACGTCGAAGCAATCGACTACATATTTAATTTGGTTGGCGAAGACCAAATCGGTATCGGGACCGATTTTACTCAAGGTCATGGCCAGCCGTTTTTTGAATGGCTTACTCACGATAAAGGCTATGCACGCCGGTTGACGAACTTTGGCAAGATCATCAACCCGGAAGGCATCCGTACGTTGGGTGAGTTCCCTAACCTGACAGATGCACTGTTACGACACGGCTTCTCTGAAACTCAGGTTCGTAAAATCATGGGCGAGAACTGGCTTCGCGTCTTAGGTGACGTGTGGGGCGAATAAGCTCACACACTACATACAATCGATAACTGATCAAATTTTAAAATAACGGAGTATTTGAAATGAGTGTACATGCACCTGAAATGCCAATCCTGGTCGACGACGAAACCGGCGTTTGGACCACCGACGCTCTGCCGATGCTATATGTTCCTCGCCATTTCTTTGTCAATAACCACATGGCGATCGAAGAAGAGCTGGGTCCGGACCGCTACGCAGAGATTCTGTATAAAGCCGGTTACAAATCAGCTTACTACTGGTGTGAAAAAGAAGCTGAAGAGCATGGCCTGGTTGGTGAAGAGATCTTCGCTCACTACATGAAACGTCTGTCTCAGCGCGGTTGGGGTATCTTCACTACGGAAGAGCTGGATATCGCCGCAGGTGTTGCAAAAGTTCGTCTCGACAACTCAGCATTTGTATATCAGTACGGCAAAGTGAACCGCAAGGTTGACTATATGTTTACTGGTTGGTTCGCTGGCGCAATGGATCAAATTGCGCAAAGTCTTGGCTACGACGTTAAGACCAAGGCAGTTCAAACACAGAGTGCGGCAGAAGAAGGCTGTGACTTTGGTATGTTTGAAACAACGCCAGTGGCGTAACACATTACAATTACAACGATTAGTAAAAGCACAGTCAAGGAAGACAGTCATACTCTCTAGGGGAGTATGACTGGTACAGAGGTGAAGCATGTCCCAGTTCGATATTCTGTTCCAACCATTAAAAATCAATAAGCTGACGATTCGTAACCGCATCGTTAGTACCGCTCACGCAGAAGTTTATGCCACTGATGGTGGTATGACGACCGACCGTTACGTTAAATATTACGAAGAAAAAGCCAAAGGTGGCTGTGGTCTTTGTATTTGTGGCGGCTCAAGTGTGGTCTCAATCGACAGCCCACAAAGCTGGTGGAGTTCGGTTAACCTTTCTACCGACCGTATTATCCCGCACTTCCAGAATCTTGCTGATGCTGTGCACAAGCACGGCGGTAAGATCATGATTCAGATTACTCACATGGGACGTCGTTCTCGATGGGATGGTGAAAACTGGCCAAGCCTGATGTCCCCGTCTGGCATTCGTGAGCCGGTTCACCGCGCAACTTGTAAAACGATTGAAGAAGAAGAAATTTGGCGCGTTATCGGCGATTTCGCGAAAGCAGCCGTACGTGCAAAAGAAGGTGGCCTGGACGGTGTAGAACTGTCAGCAGTGCACCAGCACATGATTGACCAGTTCTGGTCTCCTCGTGTAAATAAACGTACTGACCAATGGGGTGGCACGTTTGAAAACCGCATGCGTTTTGGTATGGAAGTACTGAAAGCAGTGCGTGAAGCTGTTGGCCCGGACTTTGTTGTTGGTATGCGTATTACCGGTGACGAATTCCATCCGGACGGTCTGGCGCACGAAGACATGAAGCAAATCGCGGCTTATTATGACGCAACAGGTCTTATCGACTACTTCGGCGTAGTAGGTTCAGGTTGTGATACTCACAACACACTGGCCAACGTTATTCCGAACATGAGCTATCCGCCAGAACCATTCCTGCACCTGGCTGCAGGTATCAAAGAAGTGGTTTCTGTGCCGGTTATCCACGCTCAGAACATTAAAGATCCAAACCAGGCTAAACGTATCCTGGAAAATGGTTATGTCGATTTCGTCGGTATGACTCGTGCGCACATCGCCGATCCTCATATCATCGCTAAGATCAAACTGAACCAGACTGACCAAATCCGTCAGTGTGTTGGTGCGAACTACTGTATCGACCGTCAGTACATGGGGCTTGATGTTCTGTGTATCCAGAATGCGGCAACTTCACGTGAATACATGGGGCTGCCTCACATCATTGAAAAGACAACTGGTCCGGTACGTAATGTCGTGGTTGTCGGTGGCGGCCCTGGTGGTCTGGAAGCGGCGCGTGTTGCGGCAGAACGTGGCCATAAAGTGACTCTGATTGAAAAAGCCGGTGAGCTGGGTGGTCAGGTAAGTATTGCAGCCAAAGCCCCACAACGTGACCAGATGGCGGGTATTACTCGTTGGCTGGCGATGGAACTGGATCGTCTGGGTGTGGAAGTGATCCTAAATACTGCAGCAAGCGCAGATTCAATTCGTGAGCTTAAGCCTGACGTTTGTATTCTGGCGACCGGCGGTACGCCGTTTATCGAACAGAATCCAGAGTGGGGCGCGGATGAAGGTCTGGTTGTTTCTTCCTGGGACGTACTGAACGGTACGGTTGAACCCGGTAAAAACGTCCTGATTTACGACACGATTTGTGAATTCTCCGGTATGTCTGCCGCTGATTACCTGACGTCGAAAGGCGCGATGGTTGAAATCGTCACTGACGACATCAAACCAGGTGTCGGTATCGGTGGTACAACGTTCCCGACTTACTATCGTAGCCTGTATGAGAAAGAAGTCATCATGACCTCTGACTTACTACTGGAAAAAGTTTACCGTGAAGGCGACAACCTGGTGGCTGTCCTGGAAAACGAATATACCGGTCAGAAAGAAGAGCGCGTAGTAGATCAGATCGTGGTCGAGAACGGTGTTCGTCCGAACGAAGCACTGTACTACGAACTGAAAGCAGAATCTGTCAACAAAGGTCAGATCGACAACGAAACGCTGTTTGCTGCCAAGCCTCAGCCAGTTCTGTCTGAATCGAACGATGGCATGATCCTGTGGCGTCTGGGCGATTGCGTTTCTCAGCGCAACGTACACGCAGCCATCTACGACGCATTGCGTTTGTGCAAAGATCTCTGATCTGAGGAGGTGCCCATGAACCTGGAGTTCCTTAATCTGGAGTTGTTACTTCCGGTTTTAGTCTCAGCCGCCAGTGTCCTGGCGGTTATCGGGATGCTACGTCGGGTGCAGCTATGGCGTCAGGGACAGAAAGAGCCAGTGGCGATCATCGCTGGCTTAAAAGCGATGCCAAAACGCTACCTGGTGGATCTGCACCACGTTGTTGCCCGTGACAAAACTATGTCAAACACGCACGTTGCCACCGCCGGCGGCTTCGTGCTCTCCGTTGTTTTAATCTTTGCTGTTCACGTCTTCGGCCTGGCACCTCAGATTCTGTCTTGGGTGTTGCTGGGTTCGCTGGCGCTGATGCTGACTGGAGCGGCGTTTGTATGGCGTCGCCGCCTGAATCCGCCTTCGCGTCTGTCGAAAGGTCCTTGGATGCGTCTGCCAAAAAGCCTGTTTGCTTTTGCGATCAGCTTTTTCCTGGTGACTCTGCCGGTTTCTGGCATTCTGCCTGAAGCGTTTGGTGGTGTGGCACTGGCGGTGATTCTGATCGCCGGCATCATCTGGGGTCTGGGTGAAATGTTCTTTGGTATGGGTTGGGGTGGTCCGATGAAGCACGCTTTCGCTGGTGCGCTTCACCTGGCATTCCACCGTCGTCCGGAGCGTTTTGGCGGCGGCCGTTCAACGGGTCTAAAGCTGGTTGATCTCGATGCTGAAAAACTCGGTGTAGAGAAGCCATCTGACTTTAAATGGAATCAGCTGCTTGGCTTTGATGCCTGTGTGCAGTGCGGTAAATGTGAAGCAATGTGCCCTGCGTTTGCAGCGGGACAACCCCTGAACCCGAAAAAACTGATCCAGGATATGGTGGTGGGCCTGGCCGGCGGTAGCGATAAAAAGTACGCCGGTAGCCCGTACCCGGGTAAAGAAGTTGGCTGTGCTCAGGGTGGCGCGCACAACCCGATCGTTAATGGTCTGGTGAATGCCGAAACACTGTGGTCATGTACCACTTGTCGTGCCTGTGTGGAAGAGTGTCCGATGATGATCGAACACGTTGATGCCATCGTTGATATGCGTCGCTTCCTGACGCTGGAAAAAGGCCAAACGCCAGAGAAGGGTGTCGAGGTACTGGAAAACCTTATCTATACCGATAACCCGAATGGCTATGCGCCGCAGCGCCGTTCACACTGGGCTGCTGACCAAGAGCTTAACCTGATGGCAGACGTGAAACGCGCGGATGTGCTGTTCTGGGTCTCCGATGGTGCGTTTGACATGCGTAGCCAACGCATTCTGAAAGCGTTCGTCAAAGTTCTGAAAGCTGCCAACATCGATGTCGCGATTCTCGGTGACGAAGAGCTCGACTGTGGTGATGTGGCGCGCCGTCTTGGTGATGATGCGACCTTCCAGCGTCTTGCTCGCCGTAACATTGAAACGTTGAGCAAATATGAGTTCAACTGCATTGTGACCACAGACCCGCACGCGTTCCACGTACTGAAGAATGAGTATCCGGATCTGTACCCTGAAGACGAGAAGCCTCAGTACCAGGTTTGGCACCATACAACGTTCATTAACCAGTTAGCAGAAAAAGGACTGATCCAATTGCGTGCCCATCAGGGTGGCAAAGTGACGTACCACGATCCTTGTTATCTGGGCCGTTACAACGGTGAATACGATTCTCCTCGATCACTGCTCAAGCAGTTGGGAATCGAACTGGCTGAAATGGAACGTTCCGGATTCCGCTCACGTTGTTGTGGCGGTGGTGGTGCGGCGCCAATCACCGATATTCCGGGCGAACGCCGTATCGCAGATATGCGTATGGATGACATCCGTGAAACCGGAGCTGAGTTGGTGGCTGTGGGTTGTCAGCAATGTACAGCGATGCTGGAAGGTGTGGTTGAACCACGCCCTGAAGTGAAAGATATCGCCGAGATTGTTGCCGAAGCATTGCTTGAAGGTGAGGCCGGATCCAGCGATAACGCTGCCCAGGTCTGGACACCTGACGCTGTTGCAGAAACCGTGTAGGAGATCAGCATGAGTGAATTTATTGTCCGACGTGACCGTCGTGCAGAATGGATTATGCGCAACCGACTGCATCCCCAGCACGACAGTTACATTACTTTACCGACCGAAGAACGCGGACCGAGCGGCCTGATTCGCCGCTACCCGCACCGGGTAGGATTTATCGGCCCGAATGGCATCAAACGTATTGACCGCCTGAACGGTACCAATGTGTCAGCTATGGGCGCTCGCAGTAAAGGCGCTGCTCAAGAGGTTGAGCTGCCACTGCATCAGGTGGCTAACCCGGACTTTTACGTTCTGGTGGTGCCGGATATGGCTGGTGGTCGTCTCTCGAGTCATGATCGTGATGTTCTGGGACAGGCGCACCAGTTGGTGAAACAACATGGTGGTAATGGCGCAGTGATGGCGGTTGTCCTGGGCTCACATCGTGAGACTCAGTTCGACACGGCGGGTGCTGATCGTCTTCTGCATCTGGATGATGAACGTTTCGACGCTTACTGTCCGGAGCTGAAGGCTGATGTACTGGCTCAGATTGATGGTCAGTTTGCGCCAAAACATTGGTTGTTCCCGGACAGCATTGCCGGCGGTTTTGAACTGGGCGCGCGCCTTGCCGCACTGATTCACGAACGTCCGGCTACTCAGGCGTGGCAGGTCAACAGTGAAGAAAGTGTTTGCCGTGCAGCCGGTGGCCGTCGCGATATTAAACGTAAAACACCACGCCTTCTGCTCCTGGCTGAAGAGTGTGCGGCTCAAATCGACGAAACGCGTCACGAAGCTCAGGCTGTGGAATTCAGCGCTGATCTTAAGCTCAAGGCGCAAATCGAAGACCTTGGTCCGATCGCGGTTGATCCGCAGGCGGTTCCTCTGGGCGAAGCGGAATTCATTCTGTCGGCGGGTAACGGTATCCACGATTGGGAGCAGTTCCATAAAGCAGCCGAAGTGCTCGGTGCAACAGAAGGCGCCAGCCGCGTGGCGGTCGATGATGGCTTTATGCCACGTAGCCGTCAGGTTGGTGCAACCGGTAGCTGGGTGACTGCCCGTGTGTATGTCGCGGTAGGTATCAGCGGTGCAGTACAGCACCTGCAGGGTATCGGTGGCTGTGAAAAAGTGATTGCGGTCAACACAGACTCTGGCTGTGACATGGTCAAACGCGCTGACTTGAGCGTGATTGTCGACAGTAACGAACTGCTGGCAGAACTGATCACGCTGATGGAGAACTACCAAAAGGAGGAGTTGAAGGATGCAGCTTAGAACTTCTGAATCATTAAATATCAGCACTCTGGTTTCGATTGGTGCGCATCCTGATTCCGGTCGCGCACGTCGGGCCATGACTGACTCGAGAGCTGTTGAGCTGGCGATGAATCTGGCGAACAGCAAACTGGAAGTCATCCATGCTGGTGACCCGCGCGATCCCGCGCTGGGTTACTACAGCGGCATGGGTCTAAGCCAAATCCGCGTACTGGCTCAGGAATCTAACGCTGATGCCATTGATACTCTGACCGAATATTTTACCGACAACATGCCCGACATCCTGTTGACAGGAACGCGCGCTGAAAGTGGTGAATCATCCGGTTTGTTGCCTTTCATTCTGGCTCAGCGTCTGCAGTGTCCGGTTGTAACCGGCATTGCGGAAATCATCAAAGTTGAAGACGGAATCGCGGAAGTGCTGCAGGCACTGCCGCGAGGTCAGCGCCGTGCGCTTAAAGTGACGTTACCTTTTGTTGCAACAGTGGATGTTGCCGCTAAAGCGCCACGACAAAGTGCATTTGGTATTGCCCGTCGTGCAGAAATCGATGTCAGCAACAGCACTGCAAACACGATTGATGAAGAGCGAATCAGTTGGGAGGAAACTCCCGCTAAACCTAAAGCTAAACGAATGAAAGTCGTAAAAGCAAAAACAGCAGCGGACCGCTTTAAAGCGGCGACTGCAAAAGCGGCCTCTTCAGGCGGTCAGGTTATGAAAGATCAGCCTGTCAGTGAAATGGCGAAGGCGGTCTTCGACCTACTGTTAGAAGAAGGTGTTATACGCCAAAAATAACGGTTCATTCGCGGTCACAGGAAGTACCGAATGAATTGGCCTTTGGGCGTGTTTAGAAGATTGATTAAATTCAAAGAGGGATCGAATGAAAACAATAGCAGGCTCTGCACCTAAGGGCCGCGCTAGTGTGTCGCGTGTCAAATATGACACTGACTACTGCGCGGGCCAGGACAATGTGAAGATCTGGGGAATGGATATTCACAACCCGGTGTTTGGTATCAGTGTCGGATTAATTTTGCTGTTCATTATTCTGACACTTGCTTTCCCGGAAGGCGCAAAAGACGTGCTGACTGTGGCACGCAACTGGTCAATCGAGAACTTTGACTGGTTGTTCATGGTTGGTTGTAACCTGTTTGTCGTGTTTTGTCTGGCACTACTGGTTTTACCTGTCGGCAAAATCCGTATCGGTGGTGTGGATGCTCGTCCGGAGTTTTCTACACTTTCCTGGTTCAGCATGCTGTTTGCTGCCGGTATGGGTATTGGCCTGATGTTCTGGAGTGTGGCGGAACCGGTTGCTTACTACACCGATTGGTACGGTACGCCGCTGAACGCCGCACCACTGACAGAGCAGGGTAAAGAGCTGGCTCTGAGTGCAACTATGTACCACTGGGGTCTGCATCCTTGGGCGATTTACGCTGTAGTCGGTCTGGCTTTGGCGTTTTTTGCTTATAACAAAGGGCTGCCTTTAACCATCCGCTCGGTATTTTACCCAATTCTGGGTGAGCGTTGCTGGGGACCTATCGGTAACTTTATCGATATCCTGGCGGTTCTGGCGACGATTTTCGGTCTGGCGACATCATTGGGCCTGGGTGCGCAGCAAGCCGCTGGCGGTCTGAGCTACCTGATGGGGACCGAAAACAGTATTGAACTCCAGATAGGCTTCATCGTTGTGGTTACCCTGATAGCCATTATTTCGGTATCACGCGGATTGGACGGTGGCATCAAAATCCTGAGTAACATGAATATGTTACTTGCGGTTGCTTTGATTGCTCTGCTGATCGCGATCGGCCCGACACTGGCTATCGGCGACACTATCGGCACTATCGTCACCGGTTACGCAGATAACTTCCTGCCGCTATCGAACTGGATTGGTCGTGAAGATGATACCTGGTTCCATGGCTGGACGGTGTTCTACTGGGCTTGGTGGGTTTCATGGTCACCATTTGTCGGTATGTTCATTGCCCGCGTGTCTAAAGGTCGTACTGTGCGTGAGTTCATTACTGCGGTACTGCTGGTCCCAACCCTGTTGACCGTTATCTGGATGGGCGTGATGGGTGGGGCTGCACTCGACCAGGTGACTCATGGAGTCGGTGAACTGTCGAATGGTATTTCAGATGTGTCACAAGCTATGTTCCAGATGTTTGATAACTTACCGTTAACAACGTTATTATCAGTAATGGCGATTGTATTGGTTCTGTTGTTCTTCGTGACCTCATCTGACTCAGGTTCATTAGTCATCGACAGTATTACCGCTGGCGGTAAAACCGATGTACCGGTTGCGCAGCGAGTGTTGTGGGCATCTCTGGAAGGGGTGATTGCAATAGCACTGTTGCTGGGTGGCGGTTCTGAGGCGTTAACGGCATTGCAGGCCGGCGCTATCACAACAGGGTTACCGTTTACTGTCGTACTGATCATTATGTGCTGGAGCTTGTACCGTGGCCTGTGTACAGAAAAACACCTGTACTAAACTGTTATAACTTAATTAGGCTGGCCGCAAGGCCAGCTTTTGATTCACCAGGGAGAGAAAAATCAATGATGTATGCAGAACTGATCGATATGGATGATTTTATGTTGGTGATGACCAGACTAGGAATTACCACAGATGAACGACGTGACTTTGAGTACGTTACTTCCCGTATTGAGCAATGGCTGAATGAAGCCAGTGAAAAAGACTCACGCGAATTTTGGCAAACGATCGACGATATTGAAGAAGATGGCATCCTGTTGCCTGACGTCGAGAATATTATCCTTTGGAGTCGTAAATTGCCGATGGCCAGCTAATACCTTTTTGCTTGCTAATACACTATTGCCAGCGAATAGACGCTGTACGGAAAGTTAAGCCACGTTCTTGTCTGAGAGCGTGGCTTTTTAGTGACTAACGTTCGCCGTTCACTTCTGCCTGTTGGTTACGTGACGGTTTTCGAGACTTTGCGCTCATACCTGTTTTCTGCCACGTCGCTTTATGTCGTTCTTTCCCCTCATCCCATTTCCTTATCAACCGTGACCTTGTAAAACACGCCACAACTGTTTTTTATCCAGTGATAACCTTGAGTAAATAGCGCTGAGGGAACAGAGCTGGGGCATATAGTTGGGTGTCTGTGCTGCTGGTTTTGGCGGGCTTTAAAAAGCTGCAGATAAAACAAGGCCTCGCATAGCGAGGCCTCAATATTATCCTGACAAGCTAGGTTTATTTGCCATCCAGGTTGGTCAGGATGCGGTCTGAATACCAGTTCAGGAAGTCGATAACGCCAAACTCGTAAGTTTTCGAGTAAGGACCTGGCTGGTAACTCAGAGAGTTGATACCACGTTGGTTTTCTTCGCCCAGAATACGGTCCTGGTCATTGGTTGCATCCCAAACCTGGCGCAGACGCTCTGGATCGTAATCCACGCCTTCTACTGCATCTTTATGCACGAACCATTTGGTGGTAACCATAGATTCCTGAGCAGAGATAGGCAGTACGCGGAATACGATGAAGTGGTCGCTCTGCATGTGGTTCCATGAGTTAGGAAGGTGCAGAATACGCAGTGAACCAAGGTGACGGTTCTGGATACGACCCAGGGTCTTAGCACTACCCTGAGAGCCGTCGATGGTCATGACTTGAGTGCCTTCTTTCAGTGGCATACGGACCAAACGGTTGCGTTTACCAAAGTTTTTATGCTCGTGCGGAATGTTTTCGTCATCCCACTCTTTAGCCATGCGGGCACAGTAGTCAAGGAACTCTTGAGATGCTCGTGGGTCAGTCGTGTCATCCCACTCCAGCAGTGTGTTCAGCAGCTCAGGGTGGCTACCGGCACAGTGGTAACATTCGCGATTATTCTCGAGAACCAGTTTCCAGTTCGCTTTTTCATACATGTTAGACTCAACAGCCAGTTTGGTGTTTTCAACGTCGTAAGGAGCCATGTATTCGTCAAGCGTTGCCAGGAATTCATCGAAGTCTGAATCCGGAGCGTTTTCGCCCAGACAAACGAAGATGAAGCCGCCTGCGGTTTTACAGTGAACTGAACGCAGTTTGTGGTCGCCGATGTTAAAGTCGTCGCCCATTTCTGTACCTGCGTACAGAAGGTTACCTTTGGTATTGTAAGTCCATTGGTGGTAAGGACATACCAAGTTGGCAACTTTGCCGCGGTGTTCTGTACAGATACGAGAACCACGGTGACGACACGAGTTATGGAAGGCGTTTACTGAACCATCAGCATCACGCACAATCAGAACTGGGCTTTGAGCAATTTCAACGGTGAAGTAATCGCCTTTTCCTGGAATTTCGCTTGTCATACCGACAAACAGCCACTCTTTGTGGAAGATTTCTTCAACATCAATACGGAACAAGAACGGGTCGTTATACAACGGACGTGGGAGTGAGTAATCCGGTTTACGGTCACTCAGTAGCTTGGTCATTTCAGTGCGAGCCATGTCCAGGTTCGCGTAGCTGATATTTAATAAGTCGTTTTGTGTCATTGCTACTGTCTTCTTCTCGGAATTGTGGGTAATACGCCCGAGTAGGGCTTCCTTGCTAATGACCCAACTCCAGCCCAAAACAACAGGGAGCGAGTATGTGTCTGACCGTATCCTGCATCAATGTAAAAACCAGCAATAGTCTATTCACGACATTAAATGATGCTGTTTGAGACAAGCCTGAAAAAAAGCCGAAATTGGTGACTTTTTTAGACAACCCAGTGTCGTAAACGGATAACTGCCTATTACGTTATGGCTAAACAATACAGCCAACCCCAAGGAGGGATAATAACTATTCAAACCGTTGCGGAGATGCCGGACATGACTACTACGAATAATGCACTCGCCACCAATGGCGCTTTTATACCCGTTACGACACAGACTTGGAGCAACGGCCGACACGTCGTCAGGTGTGTAAAGACGATTCAGGAGACGTGGGATACTAAAACCTTCTGTTTCATGGCTGAACAGCCAATTATGTTCTTCTTCAAACCAGGTCAGTTCGTGACGCTGGAATTAGAGATTGGCGGAGAGCAAATCTTCCGCTCTTATACGATCTCCAGTTCGCCATCCGTACCTTACAGCTTCTCAATCACAGTAAAACGTGTTCCGGGTGGTTTCGTTTCAAACTGGATTCATGACAACATGGATGTGGGCACTGAGCTTGCAGTGCATGGTCCGGTTGGTGCGTTTAACAGTATTGATTTCCCGTCAGAAAAAGTTCTGCTTCTATCTGGTGGTGTTGGTATTACCCCTTTGATGTCGATGGCTCGCTGGGCTTACGACACCAATACCGATGTTGATGTTGCTTTCGTACACAGTGCACGTACTCCACGTGACCTGATCTTCCATCGTGAACTGGAGTTCATGTCATCTCGTATCTCTAACTTCCATTTGCATTTGATTTGTGAGCGTCTGGAATCTGGCCAAAACTGGTCGGGTTACCGCGGTTATCTTGATGAAGCAAAACTGAAGATGATGGCTCCGGATTTTATGGAGCGCGAAGTGTTCTGTTGTGGTCCGACACCGTACATGAGAGCGGTCAAGAGCATGCTGGAAAACCTGGGTTTTGACATGGATCGCTACCATGAAGAAGCGTTCGGTCCAACTCCTGAGGCCGTCGAAGAGCAGGTTGTTCACGATGCAGAAATGGCGGCTGAAGAGGCGGATGCTATTCTGCCAAGTGACATGATTGAAGTCGTGTTTACTAATAGCGACAAATGTGTACAAATCGCCCCGGGTGAAACGGTTCACGCAGCTGCCGCTAAAGCGGGTCTTACTATCCCGAAAGCGTGTGGTATGGGTATCTGTGGTACCTGTAAAGTTAAAAAGGTCAGTGGTAGCGTCGAAATGGCCCACAACGGTGGTATCACCGATGAGGATGTCGAAGACGGATACATCTTGTCTTGCTGTAGTATTCCAAACGACAACGTTGTTGTTGAATACTAAGCAAAGTCATAGACACTGAGTCATGATAAACACCCGGTTGCAGCAATGTAGCTGGGTGTTTCAATAATGAAATGTTAATTTATAATTATGACCTTTCTTGCATACTTAGTGCTAATGTGACGCAATCTGCACCGATATAGCTAAAATAACGTGAAATATTAATATAAAACAACATGATCGCAGAATATGGGTGACTTGACCCGATTTAGGGTGAAGAGTAATTTCAGCTATCTGTGTCATATACAGTTCTCGCTCTTAACCATTTAGTCCATTAACCATTAGTTCACGGGTATGAATACCTGATTGTTTTGTCCGGGGATTCGTGTTTAGAGTTTATCGACAGCAACCTGCGGACTATAGTTACCTGAGGACGATGGTTACCTACGGACTATGGTTAAAGGACGTTGACCAGTAATTAGAATCATGCCGGAAAAAACTGCCAATTCATCTCGTTGCACATCGTCGGATGGAATAAGTCGTGTTTATCGCCAGCGTTTCGATCATGAAACCGGACTGCACATCGAACACGATCCTCTTGCTATCGAAGAACCATTGCAGATCAGTTTGCAGTGGCAGGATCCTGACTCGAAAAAACGGCATAGTGAAGAGTGGAGTGTCACTATGCGCACGCCGGGTGACGACGCTCATTTAATCCGTGGTCTGCTGTACTCACAGCAGGTGATTATGCATTTTGATCAGATTCTGGCGCTCGAGCTGGCCGATGATGAGGCGTGTAATGCTGAAAATCACTGGTTAGTGACGCTGGATCATGCTCAGGCTCACGCGATGGATAATCAGACCCGGCGTTATATCAGCCAGTCGAGTTGTGGTGTTTGCGGGGTAACTTCAATGCGGGCGCTCAGTCTGCAAAGAGAAATCAGCGTAGACAACAGCGTTGAATGGCTTGATGTTGCCACGGTTAGCGCCATGCCGGAATTACTGTCTGCTCAGCAGCCTTTATTTGCGGCAACAGGCGCGGTGCATGGTGCCGGTTACTTCGCTGACGGTAAGCTGATTGCTGTCGCTGAAGATGTCGGCAGACATAATGCGGTGGATAAACTGATCGGCAGACTGATGCATCAACAGCTGTTGCAGCCGCAGGGGATTCTGGTTTTGAGTGGTCGGGTCAGCTTTGAACTCATGCAAAAGGCTGCCATAGCGGGCATCGCTGTGGTAGTGGCAGTGGGCGCACCGTCACGTTTAGCGGTTGATATGGCGCGCCAATTTGATATGACACTTATCGGCTTTACCAAACGCCACCGGTTCAATATTTACCACGGGCATACCCGGTTGCGGTCAGTGAAATAGTGAGAAGAATACTATGAGCATTAAACAATACACAGGATCAGCCGGCGGATGGGGCGCTTTGAAAAGTACTGCGCAACATCTGTTTAAAAGTAATAACGTCGCAAAAAACATCTCTAACTTGCTCAAGACTAACCAGGATCACGGATTCGACTGTCCCGGATGTGCCTGGGGAGAAAAACATGAACCGGGCCGCTTTCGTTTCTGTGAAAACGGAGCTAAGGCGGTCAACTGGGAAGCGACTTCGCGCCGTGTCGGCGCTGATTTCTTCCAGCAATATTCAGTGAGCTGGCTCAATAAACAGAGCGATTATTTCCTCGAATATCAGGGGCGTCTGGCAGAGCCGATGCGCTACAATGCGCAGACCGATCACTATGAACCTGTTAGCTGGGATGAAGCGTTTGAGTTAATTGCCCGCCATCTCAATAGCCTGGATGACCCAAACCAGGCTGAGTTCTACACTTCAGGTCGTGCCAGTAACGAAGCCGCCTTCTTATACCAGTTATTTGCCCGACGTTTCGGTACCAATAATTTCCCGGACTGTTCCAACATGTGTCATGAAGCGACCGGTGTTGCTTTGTCACGCACCATAGGTATCGGTAAAGGGACCGTAACCATTGATGACTTTGAAAAAGCCGATGCGATCTTCCTGTTTGGTCAAAACCCGGGAACGAACCACCCGCGTATGCTGGAAACCCTGGCCGCTGCGTATAAGCGTGGCGCTCGCGTGGTGGCATTCAATAACCTCAAAGAGCGTGGCCTGGAGCGTTTTACCAATCCGCAAAGTCCGTTTGAAATGCTGAGTAACGGTTCAACGCCGACCACCAGCCACTATTTTATGCCTAAATTGGGCGGTGATATGGCCGTGGTTCGCGGTTTGGTCAAGATCCTGCTGGCCCGTCATGAACAGGCCCAGACCCGCGGCGAGTCCTTGTTTGATCTCGATTTCATCGCTCAGCATACCGAAGGGATGGATGCTTATCTTGAAATGGTAAAAGCGACTCCATGGGAGACGATCCTGGAGCAATCCGGTCTGACCCAGAACGATCTCGAAGCGGCGGCTGATATTTATCAGGGAGCCAAGCGCGTTATCGTGACCTGGGCCATGGGGGTTACCCAGCATAAGCATTCGGTTGCGACCATTCAGGAGCTGGTGAATCTGCAACTGCTGTTTGGTCATTTAGGCGAGAACGGGGCAGGTTTGTGTCCGGTGCGCGGCCACTCGAATGTTCAGGGTGACCGCACTGTGGGGATTAACGAGAAACCACCTGCGTTGCTGCTGGAGAATATCGAAAAAGTGTTCGGCTTTGTACCACCGAAAGAGCATGGTCACAATGTTGTTAATGCTTTGCAGGCATTACATCGTGGTGACAGCAAGGTCTTTATTGGGCTGGGAGGTAACCTGGTTGCTGCCGCTCCTGACACCGACCGAGTGGCCGAAGCGATGCGTAACAGCAATTTGACGGTAAATATTGCCACCAAGCTTAACCGCAGCCACGTTAATCCGGGTAAAGACTCTCTGATTCTGCCTTGTCTGGCCGCACGGATATCGACATGCAAGCCGCTGGCCCGCAGAAAGTGACCGTTGAGGACTCGTTCTCTATGGTGCATGCATCATCAGGTCGTGTGGATATGGCCGGCGAACAGATGCGATCTGAGCCTGCGATCATCGCCGGTATCGCTAAGGCTACGCTGGGTGAAAATAATCCGGTAAACTGGCAGTCGATGGCGGACAATTACGACAATATCCGTGATCTGATTGAGCGTGTTATTCCCGGTTTCCAGGACTTCAACCAGCGCATTGAAGGCCCGGGAGGGTTCTATCTTGGTAACTCGGCTCGTGACCATAACTGGAAAACGCCGAGTGGCAAAGCTCAAATCAGCACCAATGCGTTGCCGCAGTCGATTGTTCCGTTAAACACGGCGGCAATGACTAAGAAGCCGGTATTCGTGTTGCAGACCATGCGTTCACACGATCAGTACAACACGACAGTGTATGGTATGAATGACCGTTACCGTGGCGTATATGGTGAACGTAATATTATCTTTATGAATGAGAAAGACATTGAACAACAGGGCTTTAAAGCCGGTGACTTGGTTGATGTTCAAACCTTGTGGACTGACAACACCAAACGGGAAATTTTTGGCTTCAAGATTGTTGCTTACAACATTCCGCAAGGTAACGTCGCGGCTTATTTCCCTGAAGCGAATGCGTTGATTCCGCTCGACAGTAAGGGGGATTTCAGTGATACCCCGACCTCAAAATCAATCGCAGTGCTGATAACACCAACCAAAGTCGCGCCGTTACTGGCCACCGCACAGTAAATCGTCAGATGATAAAACCCACTTCACCGTGGGTTTTATTTTTCCTGCGACACCCTTCCTACTGGAAGCTGCAGCGGTGTTGGCTGCATTCGTTCACCCCAATCACCGCATTCACATCGTCTATCATGCTCATGAGGATTCACTCATTTACCGCCACCTGTAACTCCAGGTAGTTTGGGTATATGCTGAGTAAATGCCAGCCTTTTCAGTAAGGTTTCTACTCGAAGTCCGCATCTGGAGATCTTGATGAACATTTTTGCAGATATTCCCGACCAACTACCTGAAGAGCAATTTACCAACTTATGCCGCGGGCAAAATATGCGTATTGAGCGTATTGTTTCTCACGGCCACACTTCACCCACGCAAGGCTGGTACGATCAGGATGCAGATGAATGGGTGATCGTCCTGTCCGGACATGCCAGGCTCGAATTTGAAAATGGTGGTATGCAGGAGTTAAGTGCCGGTGATTACATCAATATTCCTGCTCATGTTCGTCATCGGGTCGCTTATACTGACCCCGATGAAATCACTGTATGGCTGGCGGTATTTTATCTGGCCGTCGAGTCGTGAATCTTTACCGGTTTGATCCCATCTAACTTTTTCACTGTATTTAGTATGCAGATTGGCTCTGTGGTTGAGATGCTGTTGCTCTCTTTTGCCTTGGCCGCAAAATTTAACGATATGAAACGACAAAAAGAGCGCGCGCAAGCTGAACTACTGAAAACCCTTACTGAGCAAGAAAAAGTGCTGGAGACCCGGGTCGTGGAACGCACTACAGAACTGGAGCAGGCGAAACGGCAACTGGAAGTGTTTGTGACCCGAGACAGCCTGACCGGTGTATTCAACCGACGGGGCCTGGATCGCTGTTTTGACCAGATGAAACTGCGCTTTAACCGACCCGGTCATACCATTGCCGTTATGCTGATTGATTTGGATGAATTCAAGCCGGTCAATGACCAGTTCGGGCACCAGGCTGGCGATATACTGCTGCGCGAAATAGCGCAGCGGATGCAAAGCCTGCTCGGGACCACGGCGTGTCTGGGGCGTCTTGGCGGCGATGAGTTTGTGGTTATGATTGACGGAGACGAGATTGAATCACTTGCCGCACTGCAGGTTAAAGGTCGGCAGCTCCTGGAATCGATGGCCCGGCCGGTTTTTGTGGCGCCTGATGTGGAAGTCCAGGTTAAAGCCAGTATTGGTATTTATTACTGTCAAATCGCTAATCATCAGTTTTCGTCTGCTCTGCGAAATGCCGATATGGCGATGTATCAGGTTAAGCATCGCAGCAAAAATGATATTCAGCTAATTAGCGATAACGATAACGATGGCGAGGGAATGGTTTTGCCTGAGCAAAACGCCTGATTTCTGCTCAGGCATTTTTTGTGTTTCAGCTGGCTTTGTTCACTTACTTAGTGACGGTCGTGTGTCAAGGTATTACGGAGCCTACTGGCCAACAGCAAGTGCAATACGCTGATTGATTGCTTCCGGCAGGCCAAGGTAATACCCCTGATAGCCACAGAGAGCAAGTGCAGTCATTGCCTGAAATTGTTGCTCTGTTTCAATGCCTTCCGCTATGACGATGGCATGATGGTTCCGGGCGGTTTGCACGGCACTCAGCAGTGGCGACTGTATGCCCGCCATATAATCGACCAGTAACTGCCTATCCAGTTTGATCATGTCCGGGTTGAGCAGTTCCACGCGTTCGGCTGTTGATGCATTACAACCAAAGTCATCGATCGCTATCTGATATCCGAGATTCGACAGCCATTGAGCGGTAGTTTGTAAACGCTGCTCGTTGTCCGAATCGACTTCAATGAATTCCATCACTATCTGCGAGGGGCTCAGTCCTAATCCCTTTACCTTGTGCGTCAGATCTTTGTGATGCTGCTGTTGCTGAATGGATGAGCCGCTGAGTGGTAAGGTATTCAAAAATAAATTGCCCGATCGGTGTGACGATATAGCGAAGTTGTGGAGGTGCAACATGCGGCTCAGATATTCGATGTTCAATTTATCAGCCAGTGAAACGCGTTCAGAGTGGAAAAACAGATCCGGTCTGAGAGCAGAGCCATCGGGCAGGTAGATTCGTAGCAGAGCTTCGACCCCGATAACCAGATTATGACGGGTCACAATCGGCTGAAAGACGCTTTGTAAAGTGATGTGACGATAATGCGCAATGTAGTGGCCGTCTTCGCAGTAGGACAGGTGTTGTTTAAGTGGCGCATCGCTAGGGCTAATCATACTGCTGTTTTTGAATCCTTACTTACTCACGCACGCTTCGTTTTGCCTAGCATAGGGAGGGCTTAGGCGGTTGTTTAGTTTGTGAGTGTCGTTCACTGCTTTTGAACAGTTAATGTTTAATAACTCATCATTAAACAGTTGCTTAGTTGCATTTTTATGAAAATGACACATAAATTGATGAAACGACAGGAGCGCAAGATAGCTACTGTTTGTCAAAGAAATTACTGCTTGCCAAAGAAATCACTGTTTGTCGAAGAAATTACCGCTCGTCGAAGAAATCTTTATTGCGGATATAACGGCTCATTAAATGGTATGAGAACGGGCGGATTAACCACGACACCAGCGAACGGCCGAGGCGGATAAAGGTCGGGGTGTTTTCGTAAATTTTGCCGTTATGCAGCCACAACATCTTGCCGACGTGCCAGTAGTACAAAGGAATCGGCGGTAAAAAAGTGACAATATCGAGGTCGCAGCAAACCCGGTAGGTACGATTGGCCAATTGATAGCGTTGATAGAAACGGTAGCCGCCGATAGCGGGCTGACCAAAGGTGACGATGCGTTTGATCGAGAGCGGATAGCGGGTTTCCAGCATATCCGCCAGAACGCATCCGATGGCGCCACCGGAAGAGTGGCCGGTTATGGTTATCCGTTTGCCTTGCTCTATCAGCGGGATCACATAGCTGAGCAGACGCTCAAATACCGACAGACCGAGTTTATCCTTGTTATAGCCAGGCTGGCTTTCCTGACACATCAAATAATGAAAACCGGCATGGATCGGATAGTTGAGCCCTAAATGGCGGGTGTGTTTTTTCCACATGGCCAGGTTAAGTAACCAGTCTGCGACAGAGTGAGAACCTTTGATGACGACAATCGCTTCTTCATCCCGCTTACTCCACAGCACTCGCATCATGATTTTACCGTGCCGGTTGTAAATGATCCGTTGTCCGTTCGGATCAAACCCATAATTGGTCTGTTTGAACACCCGTGGATAGGCAAGGTTACACAGAACGGCGTAGCGTTCATATTGATAGCGCTTGAGGCTTTTCACTTTGCTTCGGCGATAATGACAGTTCGACTCACTATGCGTGACAAGTGTGAAACTTGTGTGAAAGATGCCACCTCCGGGGCGGCGGTCTCACGGGCAAACCTGACTTCACAGTAAACAGAATGCTAACAGAAACACGGATACTAATCGTGGCACCTGAGGACGTAACGCACGGTTACGCCCATTGTAGGACTGCATATAGCTGGATATATTTTCTCACCAGTTGCTGATTATTTGAGCGCTTGAGAGGATGACCAAACTTTACGTAACAGGGGCTGATATTGAAATGGTGATCTAAAGCCTGGGTCAGTTGTGATTCGCTCTCATATAAAGTAATGCCCTGCGCGCTGTACTCGTCTATTTCATCGGGCAGTTGACCCGTCCACCAGTGCAGCAGTTCCCGGCTGCGATGGCTGCGGCTTATCCAATGGTCGGTCAACAGCAACAGCAGATCATTTGGCTGAATGGCGAAAGCATACTCCTGTTTCCACTGAATGATGTCGTGCATGAGTTTGTCACGACAGGTTTTTCCTGCGCTGACCATGTGATGAGTCAGAACCCAGACCGTGCCTGCGTCGCTGCTGATGCGGTAGTGATGTGGCTGGTCGGTCTGGAGTACAGACTCAATCGGCGCATAATCACACTGGTGACCGAATTCGGTCAGGGTGCGTGCCAGCCTTCGCGCGAAGGCCAGTCCCAGATGATGCTCACTCATTCCCTGATTGTGAATCGTCGGGTAGTGCTTTTCACACAGCTTTAAACAGTCTGTCTGGAACTCATTGACACTTTGGGTAAGAATGTCCAGTAACAAGTAGTTGTTCTCCTTTACGAAAGCACAGCTAGACTACCACAGTTCCGTATATTCAATAGTGACAATCCATCACTTCTTGATCTTTTGCCGCTTTATCCATTGTGCTGTAAAGCGTTTGATTGATAATTGACCGACTCGTTGTTATTCCAGATGGGCTATGTGCCATGAGTGAGCCATCCAAAAGCCAACTCTGGTGTCGTAAGGTCAGCTCCCTTAAATCATACTGACGCCTGATAAAGACGCTCACGTCATAACGAAAAATGTGCACACAGAGTTTCACATTATCATTGTTTGTCAGAGTTTGTTACAAATAACCAACCTGGTTTCATCAAAGTAAAGACACATGATACGAATGATGGCGAGGCGATGAAAAAATCAGCGGCAATGAATTAAGTCTATCATTTTGAAATAAAAAATGATTTCATGGTGTGGTGCGATGGCCCTTTTACTTCAAATAAATTGAACGACTACATCAAAGTACCTGTCTATTCGTGACCCTAATATTCAGAAATACTCTGTTGCGAATATGTTGTAGTTCACTGATTGGGCTATTTTATTCTGATTACCAGTAAAGAGAGACGAAATGAGTACTGAAGTAACCCATTACAACCGAACCTTACAGATAATTCACTGGCTGTCTGCTATCGTCGTGATAGGGATGTTTGCGGTGGGGATCTGGATGGTGGACCTGTCTTACTACAGTACGTGGTATCAGGAAGCCCCACATCTGCACAAATCGGTAGGTATCTTACTGGCGGCCCTGACTATGTTCCGTATTGTCTGGAAAGCAGTGACGCTGTCACCAAAAATAGACGGTGCAGCCTGGGAAAAAGTGTCAGCAAAATTGGCGCATGGCTTTATTTATCTGGACTTAATCGTTCTCTTTGTCTCCGGGTACCTTATTTCGACTGAAGACGGTCGCGGTATTGACGTATTCAACTGGTTCTCGGTTCCTGGTGCTGGCGCCCTGTTCGACGGGCAGTCAGATTTGGCCGGGTTAATCCATGTTTATGCAGCTTGGACGCTGATCGGGGTAGCGGTACTACACGCACTGGCAGCATTGAAGCACCATTTTATCAATAAAGATAATACGCTACGCAAAATGATAGGAGCATCAAAATGAAAAAGACGTTATTGGCATCTGGCCTGGCACTGGCTATGGCACTACCATTCGGTGCAAGCGCAGCGGACTACGTGATTGACACGAAAGGCGCTCACGCGTCAATCAACTTCAAAGTCAGCCACCTGGGTTACAGCTTTACTATGGGGCGTTTCAACACATTCAGTGGCGAATTCTCTTACGATCCCGCCAACGTTGAAGCATCAAAAGTGTCGGTAACAGTCGATACGACCAGCTTGGATTCTAACCACGCAGAGCGTGACAAGCACATTCGCAGCGCAGATTTCATTGATGCATCAAAATACTCAACAGCGACATTCACCAGTACCAAAGTGGTTGATAAAGGTGACGGCAAACTGGCTGTAACCGGTGACCTGACTCTGCATGGTCAAACCAAACCAATCACTATCGATGCTGAATTCATCGGTGCGGGTCAAGACCCTTGGGGTGGTGAGCGTGCTGGTTTTGCCGGTACGACACGTCTTGAGTTGAAAGACTTCAACATCGCCGAGATGGGACCAACCACATACGCGGACATGCAACTTTACATCGAAGGTGTGAAGCAGTAATCGTCTGATCACTCAGAGTTGCCATTAAGGTGATTTACGCGTATTTCAAAGCGAGTGACGTGAAATAAAGGCGACTGACGTGAAATAAAGACTAACGCAAATGTAAGATAAAGCCCCTGACGGGGCTTTTTTGTGTAATTTCACACTCATCAAAAAAACTTAAGCTGGCTATCAGCTATTAGTTTAGTAACGATGCGCAGTCTATTAGGCGCGTGCTAACGTTTGCTGTTCGTTAAGGTCATCTTTGCGGGGGTGATTATGTTTATCTTCAAGTGCGAATGTTTCACTGTAGACCGGACGCAGCGCTGCGAGCACATCGTTGCGCTCCAGAATACCGACAAACTGACCGTTTTCCAGTACTGGCAACATATGGGGTTTACTGACTTTCATGCTTTTGGCGCGTTCTTCGACCGACAGTGAATTAAACTGGGTTGCAATGCCCATATTGGTTGTCGGGAAGAGCTGCTGTTTATCGATACAGAAGAACTCAACCACATCAACCAGTTTGTCATGAACATCAATAGCAATCACATCGCGAGTCATCAAATCCACTACGGTCTGCTCTGCGCTTGGTAGATAATCCTGACACCAAAGGTCGACCATGATGTCATGGGCTGAAATCACGCCAACCAAGCGGCCATGTTGATCCAGCACCGGCGCGCTGTTCAAATTGTGTCTGACTAACGTTTCAATAGCAGCAGGTGTTGTAACGTCAGTTGTCAGTGTGACTGGTTTGACGTTCATCATCTCTTTAATGGTAGTTTTATGTTTCATAGTAATGGCCTTAGTTGACGCGAGTACGGTGGTGTTCGTGATAATAGCGATAGGAGTGGGAGCAGAATGAGGGCGGCGATAGATAAACCAGTTAGACAAGCCGACTAACACTGCACCGCCGACAATATTGCCCAGAGTCACCGGGATCAGGTTAGCGCTGATGAAGTTGCGAATATTCAGATCCGCATATTGCGCTGAGTCGACGCCCAGATGCTGCCAGAAACTGTCTGGTGCAAAAGCATGGATGGTGATGCCAAGTGGAATCATAAACATGTTAGCGACACAGTGTTCAAAGCCACTGGAGACAAACATGGCAACCGGCATGATTGTCATCACGGCTTTGGTCATCGCATTCGCGGAGCTGAATGTCAGCCAGATAGCGAGACACACTAATAAGTTACAAAGCACACCAAGAGCAAAGGCTTCCAATAGGGTATGGTGCAATTTGTGCTGAGCGATATTGAGCGCATTCAGCCCCCATTGACCATGGTCCATTTGATAAAGTCCGGCAGCGCTGACCAGCAGTAACAGGAAAGAAGCACCGATAAAGTTACCGATATAAACCTTGCCCCAGATAGAAAGCATTTTTCCAAAACTTATTTGCTTGTTGGCCCAGGAGATACTCGACAACACTGAGCTGGTAAATAATTCACCACCGCAAATCACAATAAGAATCAGGCCCATACTGAAGGCGACTCCGCCGGCCAGCCGGCTCAGTCCCCAACCAGCACCCTCACTGCCGGTGGTGACGGTAATGTAAAACAGAAAGGCCAGGCCGATGAACGCGCCAGCCATCATCGCCAGGCTCAGCGTCATACCACTGGTCTTTTTGGCTTTACTTAGCGCGAATTTTTCTGCCTCAGCCATCATTTCGTATGGCGAAAAATAGTTTTGGTTATCGGAATATGCAGTCGACATCTTAGCTCCCTAATACAATCAATATTCAGCGGCAACCTAAGTTACCGTGCCAATAAACCACACACGGAGTGTGCAATAGCGGGGAGAGTAAGGCTCAGGCTAGGTTAGGTAAAATTGATAATTCTCAATACCCTTATAAATTTCACTGATATAGTGATCGCATCAGTGAAGTGAAACTGTTTGCTCATGACTGGAAAGCCATTTAGAGAGATAGGAATATCAATGCGGTACTCATTAAAACAATTAGCAGTATTTGATGCGGTGGCCGACTTCGGCAGTGTCAGTATGGCGGCGGATAAGCTCGCGCTGACGCAATCTGCAACCAGTATGTCGTTGGCTCAGCTTGAAAAAATGCTCGGGCGTCCGCTCTTTGAACGTCAAGGGAAACAGATGGCGCTGACCCACTGGGGAATGTGGCTCAGACCTAAAGCCAAGACGCTGCTGCAAGACGCACAGCGGATTGAAATGGGGTTTTATGATCAGCATTTGTTGAGTGGCGTGATTCGCCTCGGGGCCAGTCAGACTCCGGCTGAACATTTAGTCCCCGATCTCATCAGTATTATTGATAGTGATTTTCCTGAGATTCGGATCGAACTCGGGGTACGAAGAACCCAGGCAGTGATCAGTGGTGTTCTTGATTATCAGTACGATCTGGGCATCATCGAGGGACGTTGTGATGACAACCGTATCCAACAGGAAGTGTGGTGCCGGGACCATCTGATCGTCGTTGCGGCTGCGCATCATCCTTATGCCAAACACTCTGAAGTGAGTCTGGCGCAGCTTGAGCAGGCCAAGTGGGTGTTAAGGGAACCCGGTTCCGGCACCCGGCGAACGTTTGACAGTTGTGTACATAATCTGATGACAGAGCTCAATGTATGGCGTGAGTATGAACATGTACCAGTGCTGAGATCTCTGGTGGCTCAGGGGTCGTATCTCAGTTGTTTGCCGTATCTGGATGTTGAAAAACACATTGAAAGCGGTCACCTGGTCGCACTGAATGTGCCTGAGCTGAAAATGGAGAGAACCTTGTCCTTTGTATGGCGGGCGGATAGGGCGGAGAATCCTCTGGCTGACTGCATCAGACGAGAAGGGTTGCGAATGATGAAAGGGCGTCCTTTGGTGATGTAACCGATGAGATGAGAGCCGAGAGTGACACCGGACGTTAACTTTTTCTGATGGTATATCGATTGCGTCACACAAAAATAATGAAATAATTTATTGTTGCATTATAAGTGTGACAAATGTCTCTTTTATCCAAAGTGTTTAGCTCTTAGTATTCTGGCTTGATTAACGATGTCACACCCAGCGTGATGTGATTTCTCAGAGGATACTATGAGTACTTTATTTACCATTTCACTGACCACAGGAATCTTATCGGGCATTTGGGGCTGGCTCGCCGTATCACTTGGACTACTGTCCTGGGCAGGCTTTCTGGGTTGTACCAGTTACTTTGCTTCCCCAAAGGAAGGTTTACGTGGTTTGGCTGAGAGCCTGGTGACTAATCTTAGTGGTGTGTTCTGGGCGATGGTGATCATCTATGCGTCAGACTTTCTGAGCCTTGATGTTTTGGGTTACGCTGTCACTGCGCTGATCGCATTCTTTATGTGTATTCAGGCCAAAAAGCAGTGGCTGGCATACATCCCCGGAACATTTATCGGTTCGGCAGCAACATTTGCTGCTCATGGTGAATGGAAAATTGTGATTCCCTCACTGCTGCTCGGTGGCGTCTTCGGTTATCTAATGAAAAGCAGCGGTGTCTGGTTACACCGCCGCGCGCAATACGCATCAGCGCACTCGACTAGTCAGTCAGCCTGAGGCTGTTTTGCTTTACGTTATGTATTCCCGTTTGCCATGGTAATAACCCGTTTTAAGGTCCAGCGCAGTAACACTGGAATACAATCCACGCCGTTCTCCTCACAGTGGGAGACAATAGCCAGCGCCAGATCAGGCTTGGCATGTTTTTTCAGTACTCTGGTAACGACTTTCTTGGCCGGAATTGGATGGTCATGGGGGATTTTCACCATGTCTTTAAAGAAGAATTCGAAACCGTGAGCATAGAGAAAATGCTCAATATCCCGATCCGGTAATTCGGTGAGGCGATGACGTTCCTGGTCATGGCCCAACATCCCCTGAACCGTTGCCGCGTACTTTTTACCGGCGGCATCGCCATCAGTGACGACGTGCCATTCGATACCAAAGGCTTTGGCCACCTTGATTAAAGATTTCAGCCCCGACTGAGCAAACTCAATAATCTGCACACCTTCTGCCGCCAGGTTATAGCCGCATTGGCGCGCCAGTTCGCTGAATAACCATACTTCAGTTTCACCTTCGACCAGCAGCCAGCAACGGGCAAATAATGCGCCGGAGCGATGGAAACGAATGTGAAAGCCGATGCGGCGCAGTTCATCCTGGCCTAAACCTTTGACCGGCATGCTGGTGGCGACGGTGCGGTCGGACTTTCTCACCAGGCGGCGAATCGAATGCAGCGGTACCGAGCCGAGCAGGTCGCCACTGTTCGTGGTGAGGATCTTCTGCATTGGCAGCAGGGCCAGTAAGCTCCACGCGCGGGCGAGGTGTGTCGGGTGCAGACGGCCCTCAGGATCTTCAATGATCAGAATCGGACGCGCAAAACGCCGCAGCTGATGGGGCCCCTTGGCCTGCAGATAGGCGTTCAATAAACCCAGTAGCAGCAAACGAGTCTGGCGGTTTTTGGTTTCATCAACAATTTGAGTCAGATTTTTTTCATTGGTTGGTGTGCCGTAAACCAGGCTTTCCCGCTCTCGGCGCGGATTTTTGCGCCCCTGATCTTTGAAGGAGAAATAGTGCTCTACCAGAGCGTGCATCGCATTGAGGCTACTGCGCATTTCGCCTTTATTGACATGACCGGGAATCGCCATCAAACGCCGGCAAGTATTATTGATACGCTTTTCCACCCGGGAGTTTACATCGTGCTTGTTATCAAACGGACGCTCAAACTGACGGGAATCGCGCAGGCGGATAACAGGATGTAAGGTCATCAATTCTTTAGCGAGGTTTTCCGGATGATGAATCGCGATAGGATTGCCATCCAAATCGAGGAATGCGTAGTCAGTGGTAATATTATATTGCACCCGTGAGCCGCTGATGCGATAGATAATCCGGCTCTGGCCCTCCTCATCTTCGCGCCACACCGGTTTGAGACTGCGGTAACGGCCTGCTTTAGGCTCCTTGCGGTCCGAGGCGATAAAACTGAGAATGATCTGGATGTCTTGGGTCTGCGGGTGCGAGATAGAATAGTCGACGTGAAAGTCCTGCAATTCGAACTTATATGGTTCGCCATTGGCTGGCATCATCACCGCAAGTGCGTCGAGCAGCGACGATTTACCCCAGGTATTTTCACCGATCAAAGTGGTAAGGTCATCGAATGTGAGCGATAAACGACGAATGCCACGAAAACCTGATACTTCAATTCGCTCTAAATGCATAGGCTCAACTTCCTTGCTAGATGTTCGTGTTGAGTTCTTTTGTTAAAGAATAAAGGAAAAAGCGTGTTTCGGCCGATGGATACTTCACAAACTCGTTGCAATAGTTAAATAAATGCTTGAAGCAGAATAAAAATTTTCTGTTTTTGTTGCCTAAAACCTATCGATGGTTGTAGTCCTCTGCCTGATTTCCTCCCTGTTTACATCACTTTATACGCGTTAAATGTGATGTACGTCTAAGTGGGTAAGTTTCTTTTCAAAGCCATTTCATAAAAGTCACGTTTCTGTCATGATCACATGGCTAGGATGAAAGAGAGAAAAAAGAGATAAAAATGATATGAATAAAACAAAAGAGATAACGTCCGTCACTCTGGCTCACATCAACGATACCCATTCTTACTTCGAACCAACCTCTCTGCAGCTGACTCTGGAAATCCAGGGTAATAAAATGATGCCTTTCGTCAGTGCGGGCGGTTTTGCCCGCATTGCGACCCGAATTCATCAGTTGCGGGAGGATGCTAAGCGCATGCAACGCAGCTTTTTGTTTGTCCATGCCGGCGACTGTTTTCAGGGTACGCTCTATTTTTCCCTATTCAAAGGCAAAGCCAACGCCGACATGCTCAATGCTCTGAACATTGACGCGATGACCCTCGGCAATCATGAACTGGATATGGGCAACGAACCGGTCGCGCAATTTGCCGAGCGAATCAACTTTCCGTTGCTGGCCGGTAACTGGGATTTATCGGCAGAGCGAGCCAACAAGGCCTATCGTCTGTCTGAGAACCGCAAAGTAAAAGCGTACGATACTGCACGCCGTTGCGCGAACTGGATTACTAAGCCTGCCGGAGACTCCCAGGTTGCACTGTTTGGATTGTCGCTGGATAAAATGGCCGATATCGCCAACCCGGACAGTGATACTCCGTTTGTTGATGCCTTAGAGACTGCGCGTAACACCATTGATGAAATTCACCGTGCTGGCATCAATAAAATTATCCTGGTCAGCCATCTGGGCTATCAGGCCGATAAAGAACTGGCGGCAAAGGTCGATGGCATCAGCCTGATTGTAGGTGGCCACAGTCATGTGTTACAGGGTGACTTTAGTGCGCTGGGATTATCTCGTGAAGAGGCGTATGGTCAGCATATCAATGAGACCTACGTGGTTCAGGCTGGTTTACATGCGCTGTCGCTTGGTCACTGTCATATCGATTTTGATGAGCAGGGTAAGGTGATCAGTTTTCAGGGGCGTAATGAGCTGTTGTTGGGCCGTCGTCTGTTCCTGGATGCGAGTATGAATGAAGCTGGCAGTGATTCAGCGCACCTTGAAGCCTGCGAATGGGTCAACAACCATCCCAACGTGGTGGTATGTAAAAAAGATCCAAAGGTGCAGGGCATTCTGCTCAACAAATACATTCCCCGCGTACGCGAGTTGCAGAATCAGGTGGTAGCGCAAGCATCACACACGCGCCGCCATGTACGCATTCCTGATGATGAGGGCCCCAGCCAGCTGGCACCCCTGGTGGCGCAATCCTTTGTGCATGCGATGCAAAGCCGCGGATATCCGGTTCAGTTTGCTATCCATAATGCCGGAGGTGTACGTACTTCAATCCTGCCCGGCAAGGTCACGGTGGCAGATATTGCCGGGAAGCTGTTGCCGTTTGCCGTTCCTATCGGGGTCTATCACGTCAGCGGGCAAATCATTGCCGATACGCTGGAAGGGGCGATCAATAATGCGATTAACAACGGCGTCGAAGGAACCGGCTCCGGCAGCTATCCTTATACCTGTCATCTCAAGTTTGATTACGATGCGGAAAAACCGAAAGGCGAGCGCATCAGCCAGCTTAAAATTTTGTTGGGCAGCGAATGGCAAACTGTTGAAGCCCATCAATATTATTGTGGAACGTCGTCCGCTTATACCATGAAAGGCAAAGAGGGCTATGACGCTTTGCTGAACATGAAAGATGAAGGGATAGTGACCAATGTGTCGATGGCCGATGCCTTTATTGAAGTCCTGACTGACTACCCTGATCTACTCAGTCACCATTCGCAGGCGGCGTTGACCAGCAGCTCCCGCTAATGTGGCACACTCTTTGCTCCAGCTTATAAGGACTCTGTTTCCAGGTCGACAACGTACCGGAGGAAAGGATGTGGGGTAACGATTGGTTTGATGCCGCGGTCGTGGCAGCCTGGGTTGGCGTGTGGTCCGTACTTGTCTACGTACTGCCCTTAGCCGGGATATAAGAAAAAGGAGTGCGATTGCGCTCCTTTTTGCTTTCGGACACCGGACGTTATTTAACCGCACAATATCTGTCAGTATGCAGCTCGTCCAGGTTAGATAGGGTCAAACCATTCTTGTATCAAATTGATATAATTAAGTTGACTAAATCTTATCATTTTTTCATGATTATATCAGTCTGATATAAAGTTACTAAGGACGTTTAATGGATGAGTAGTTCAGAGCCTTTGAAAATTGCGGAATTTCCGCTTACACCAAAATCAGCAAAACGTATCCTAAGAGACCTGGTGGAAAATCATACAGCCCGGGTGAAGTTTTCAAACACGCAAGGGAAAGGTTGCTAGAGCGCAAAATCACGATTCAACAGGTTTTGTGTGTTTTGAAAAGTACATCTAATCGTTTTCATGAAGGCCCTTATCAAACCGAAAAAGGTGAAACCTCGATTCCTAAAAACGTCGATGCGACGATGCGACAACTCTTTTTAGAGTCAATCGATGAAGACAGTAACCTGGGTTTACTACTGCAAAAACTGGCCGTTGCTGAAGCAGAAGTGATGATGACTGACATTGTACTCGAAGAGCACGACAATCATTGGTTGAAAGCTTGCTAATGGCTGAAACAGTTAAGCTGAATGCGTGACAGCAAAGCGCAAAAATAAAAAGAGCCTTTGAAAGGCTCTTTTTGCATTCTGTGAATTTAACGGATTAATCTTCCAAGAACTTAACGGATTAGTCTTCCAAGAACATTAATCTGACCACTCAGACTTATTTCTTACGGCAGTACTCAGCAATGATGAACATTGACTGGCCGTTGACCTTGCCTGAAACGTGCTTAGGATCGTCGCTCAGGCTAATGCCACGAACGACAGTGCCTTGTTTGATCACCATAGAAGAGCCTTTCACCGGCAGGTCTTTGATTACCGTTACGTCGTCACCTTTTTTCAGTTCAACGCCGTTCACATCACGCGGTTTTTCAGCGTCGTCGTCCAGGCCGATTTCTGCCCATTTCTGGGTTTCTTCGTCCAGGTACATCATTTCCAGCAGGTCCTGAGCCCAGCTTTCTGCTGACAAGCGCTTTAGTTGACGCCATGCCAGTACCTGAACCGGCTGCACCTGGCTCCACATGCTGTCATTCAGACAACGCCAGTGGTTTACATCTACTGTCTCTGGCTCTTCAATCTGACCTTTACATGTATCACACAGCATAACCGCGTGATCGACAGTGATTTGAGTATGCGGCGCCACCACGAAAGGAGACAGTGAAGATTGGGCTGCACAAAGTTCACATTTAGATTCGCAGCGCTCAAGTAGTGTTGCTTCAGTAGACATAAGTCCCACCTTATAAATTTTAGTAAGCGCGTATTATCCACGTTACACACAAGAAAGAAAGGGATATTCTGACTTACACTTAAAATCAGTGGGTTATTTACCGATAATTGCTGATAAATAACCCACAATCGCTGTAATTAAGCACTGCCACAGTTAGGACGCGGGGTCGAAAAAGCGGGCATCGACTGGATTTTAGCCGTCAGGTCTTTAATTCGGGTATTGTGTGAAGGGTGGGTAGAGAGCAGTTCAGGCGGTTGACCGCCACCTGAGGCTTTATCCATATTTTTCCACAGTTCAATACTCTGCTTAGGATCAAAACCAGCCTTGGCCATCAATTCCAGGCCTACAATATCGGCTTCAGACTCCTGCGAGCGGCCATAAGGCAGTATTACGCCATATTGCACACCCAGGCCGAGCGCGGCCATGGTTGCTTCTTTATATTGAGCATACTGGGTAGAACCGATCGCAACATCGGTAATTTGCATGCCGACATTGGCTAACTGGGTTTGGGACAGGCGTTCGTTACTATGGTTGGCGAGGACGTGGGAGACTTCATGACCCAGCACGGTCGCCAGTTGATCTTCATTAACTGCGACTTTCAACAGACCGGAATAAACGCCGATCTTACCGCCCGGCAGGGCAAATGCGTTAACTTCATCACTGTTGAATACCACCACTTCCCAGTTATCAAAGCCACTTTGTTTAGGGATCTGGCGGGTAATCGCGTTAGCCACACACTGTACATACGCATTGGTTTTTGCGTCCTGATTAATTGGCACTTCCTGCTTCATCTGGCTAAATGACTGGTCACCCAGGCTGGTCATATCCTGGCTGGAAAAAAGTAGCAGTTGGTTACGCCCGGTTGGTGATGCCGAGCAGGCTGTTAAACCGATAACAGCCAGCGCACAGCAGGCTTTGGTCCATGAACGCATTGGAGTCTCCCGATCAAAACAACACGAATAAAATGTGATAGATTTAAATCCTAACATGACGCAAGAAAAATGGAATGATTTTGGCGGTTTGTCATTATCATTCAGCTCGTTACCATATTTTTTATCGTTAATGTCGCTCGCATGCCTTGCTCCGGGCTGCGCAGACAGCGATTTATCACCGTCAGGAATACTGCATGGAAATTTGGAAAAAGCCGATCAGTCTTGAGATCCTCAATCGCACATCGGCTAATACATTGATTGAACACCTTAATATTGTTTACAGCGAAATCGGCGATAACTTTATCTCGGCCACAATGCCGGTATGCCATTTTACTCACCAGCCGTTAGGCATGTTACATGGCGGGGCATCCGTGGTACTGGCGGAAACTCTGGGTTCGGTTGCGGCAAACTTTTGTGTGGATGATGACTCGTATTGTGTCGGTCTGGATATTAATGCCAACCATATCCGTTCTATGCGTGAAGGGCATGTGACTGGCAAAGCAGAGCCACTGCATTTGGGCGTCTCGACTCAGGTGTGGCAGATTACCATTACGGATCCGCGCGGCCGCCTGGTATGCACCAGTCGTTTGACGATGGCTGTGCAGAAAGCGAAAAACAACAAACAAAAACTAAATAGCGGTGTCTGAATGGTTATTGATTTTAAAAGCGGAAAAATCGTTGTGACGCCCTTTGAACTGGTTGTCCGCCTCAATGGTGAACATCGAGTCACACTGCAAGCACAAAGCGAGGCTGTACAGCTGATCGGAAAAGGCGCGAATGTTATCTCGGTCAATGGTAGTGAAGCCAAGTGGTCAATCAAGCTGGATAACGAACAGCAGTTGCAGCAGATTGCGGCTGAACTAGGGTGTGAAATCCTGTGACACGCCCACTTGTAATATGAGCCTAAAATAAGGAAAATATCTGAACAATATCGATCTAAGAGATTTCCTCCTTTATGAGCAGCCCGCGGTTACGAATCCAGTTTGAAACCCTGTTTGAACACTTCAACGGTCTTGATGCTGAAACCCAGTTAGAGGACGTCACAGAGATTCTGTTCTGTACCCGTCGGAACGCGCGGATAGTGCTCAATAAGATGGAAGAGGCCGGTTGGCTGGAATGGCATCCGGCGGCCGGACGGGGTAAGTTATCGCGCTTGATTTTCAAGCGTAGTCGCTCTGATGTCAGCGAAACGCTGGCCCGCCGTTATCTGGATGAAGGCAAAATTGGTCAGGCTCTCTCTGTACTGGATCAGGATGCGGCTAAGCTGACTCAGGTGATTCAAAGCTACCTTGGCGTTCAGCATCAGGAAGGTTTGCAGGTTGTACGTCTGCCGTATTATCGTCCGCTTTCTATTCTTAACCCCGCCAAACCGATGCGCCGCTCGGAGCAGCACATCGCCCGACAAATTTTCAGTGGCTTAACCCGACTGGATGAAGATGAACAGCTGCAGCCGGATTTAGCTCATACCTGGCAGGCGATCACACCTCTGCAATGGCGTTTTTATTTGCGTCCGGGGGTTCGTTTTCATAACGGCGAACTACTGACTACCGAGGTTGTGAAGCAGAGTCTGTGGGCGCTGCGGTTTGTTAACTTATTTGCTCATATTGACCGGGTTGATTCTCCGGGAGACTGGGTGGTCGACGTGCACCTGCAAAAAGCGGATCATCGTCTGCCGCTGCTGATGGCTGAAGCGTGTGCCAAAATCTTGTTACCCGAAGCGGAACGCCCGGATAATTTCGACCTGATGCCGATTGGCAGCGGGCCTTACAAAGTCGTCGTCAATGACGAGAAACGTTTGGTATTACAGGCTTATGACGGCTATTTCGGATTCCGGCCACTGCTGGACAGAATTGAAGTCTGGGTCATTGATGAAGCGCATTCTTCACTGGTGTTCCCGAGCCTGTCGAATCCAATCAAAACAGCTCGTGGATCGTTTACCGAGGATGTCGAACTCGATCCCGGTTGTACCTATCTGTTGCTTAACCGCAAAAACGGTATCGCTGCGAATGATCAATGGGCGACTTATTTTCAGAATAAACTCAGCACACTGAACCTGTTCCGGCGTCTTCCTGAAGAGAAAGTTGTTGAGCTTGGTGTACTGCCTGCGTACGGGCTGAAACCGGGCTGGTATCATCAGGCTCCGAGCAATAGCAGCATTCAGCCGCCGTCAGCGCACAAAGTCACCGTAGCTTATCATGCCCAGCACCCGATGTTTCCCACCTTGGCACAAGTGATTCGCCAACTGCTTAACGAAGATGGTATTGATGTAGAGTTTATCAAATATGAAGTAACGGTCGCGAAAGTCGAACAGGTGGATATCTGGATAAAAGCCATGGGGATCGCGAACCATCGTGATGACGCGCTAGCCGGCTGGCTGCTCAATTACTCGGATACCGAATACATGAGCCGGGCCGATGACTTTAACAGCTGGTGCGAGCTGGTTGATGAATGGCGAGCAGAGGCGAAGGCGGTATTTCCGGCTAAAGAACTCGGTAAAGCGTTGGTGGAACAGCAGCAAATTGTTCCTATGTTCCACTGTTGGCTCGGTGTGTCGAAAGATCAATGTGGTTCGTTACAAAACGCAAAATGCAATGCGTTAGGCTGGTTTGATTTCAGTCAGGTCTGGGTCAAGCCGGAGTTGGACTGAAATGGCAAAACCACGTAAGAAGTTACCCGAAAAAACCGTCGATATATTCTGCAGTAAATGCCGTACCCAGTTGCTTAAATATCACAAGGGTGGCAAAGGTGCTTTGGTGAAATGCTTTAAAGAGAGGATTAGTCAGGATTTTACTCTGCATGAAGGTATCTGCCCGCAATGTGGCAGTGAATTTGCCCGCTCTACTTTAATTCGAGGTACGCCCGCGCTGAAAATTGCTGGTGGTAAGGTGATGATAAAGTAGCCTTTTTTAGAGTTAAGTGAGTAAAAATTCACAAATACAGCAAAGAAAATATATGTTTTTACCGCTTCCGAAAAGAATTTGATTTTTATCTATAAAAACTGTCATTTTCTGGTTAATAAACTACCATTATGGCGGTAAAATGGTAAACTACGCGCAGTTTATATATTGCTGTTTAAAAATTCTGCCAGGGGGATTCAATGGAACTCGCGTTAATCATTACTTTTATCGTTGCTGCTGTCGTTATGGTCAAAAAAGAGATGGCTGAGAACAAATAATTAACCTATTCGCAATCTTTTTTATCCATTTTTGAATAAGTTAAGTTTCTCAAAACGAGTAAAATGTAAAAAGCCAGCTTTCGCTGGCTTTTTTAGTTTAAGTCTTCGTGTACTCAATCAGAACTCGTACTTCGCCGTCAGTGAGAAGTTACGTTTTGGTTGCGTCAGGTCTTTATCTTCAGCAGACTGAGCACGAACATCGTTCCAGTGGTAGTACTCTTCATCCGTCAGGTTGAATACACCAGCGCGCAGGGTGAGGTCTTTAATCGGCTTGTAGTAAGCGGTGATATCAACCACAGTAGCGGCTGAAATCGGCTGGTAATCGCCGTTAATATCGCTCTGTTTCTTCTTCGCGGTGTAGTTCAGAGTCAGGCTGGTTCCCCAGTCACTGGCGGAATCGTAATTGATACCGGCCACCGCGTTCCAAGGGCTCACGCTGTTAAGCGGGTTACCTTCATCATCTTCACCTTCACTGTATGCGGCAACGATACGGGTGCTGAAACCCTGAACGGGTAAGAAGCTGTCCCATGATAGTTGGTTAGAGAATTCGACGCCTTTGATTGTTGCTTCGTCGATGTTGATTGACTGATACACCGCATCGCGAGTCGCAAAACTACCGGAAACCAGTTGATTGTCGATGAAGTCATCGTAGTCACTGTAGAATACCGATACTTCGGTGCTGCTGGCATCGGTATTGAACCGCCAGCCCATCTCGTAAGAGAGACTCTTTTCTGATTTCAGATCCGGATTGGGCTTGTTGACATAGCCGAAGGCCGGGTTACCGTAAGAGTAGTACAATTCCTGGAAATCCGGTGCGCGGAATCCCTGGCTGACCTGGGCAAACAAGCGATGTTGTTCAGTCATTTTATAAACGGTGCCCAGACGCGCGGTTACTGCCGAGTCTGAGTACTTGGTATATTCACTGACATCGTTCAGGCTAGGGTTCGCACTGGCGTCACCCGGATTGGTTTCAAATGAATCGTAACGTACGCCTGGAGTGATGATAAAATCATCCAAGGTAATTTCATCCTGAACAAACAGTCCATAGCGGGTTTCGCTCGCTTCTGGAATGTAGAAAATCACCTGGTCAGAACCGACGCTGTTAAACTCTTTGTTGGTATTTTCGATATCTTTATCGCTGAAAGAGGCGCCGTAGACCAAGTAGTGATCGGAACTACCCAGGGCAAAAGACTTATCAAACTGGGCATCCAGCTGAATGCCTTCATCTTTATACAGGTAATCTTTGTGCTGCACATTACCGGTTGAAGAGCTGGTACGGTCAGTGATACCGGTTTCTTCTTTGCTCATCCAGTCCGCTTGCCAGGTGATGCGGTCCGCAATCAGAAAACCTGCATCCCAGATATGCTTAATGCCGATTTGGTACTGTTCGGTTTCGTTCTGGCCGCTGGCATTAGTGTAACCATTATATGCCAACTCTTTCAGGTCATCTTTATTACGAATAAAGTTGCCTGAGAACTCCAGGCGATGCTCCGGATTGAGTTGATACTGCAGTTTTACCAACAGGTTATTTGCGCTGTGGTCGGTTTCATCCGGGCTACCAAAGTTGTCTTGTTGCTCACCATCACGGCGAGTGTAGGCAACCAGAGACTCCAGATCGCCGGTTTTATTAGCCAGAGCGATCGACTCGCTGAAGGTTTTGTCCGCGGAGCCGTATTGCAGTTTGGCATAACCACCAAAATGGCGACCTTTGAGTATATCGGCCGGATCTTTGGTTTCGAATGCGACAATACCACCAATTGCATCAGACCCTTGTAAAGAGGAGGCCGCGCCTTTGACAATCTCTACCGATTTGAGCATATCGGTATCCACTTCAACACGCGAAGAGTTTACAAAAGAAGAGCCTGAGTTGAACTGGTTGGCCTGTGACACACCGTCCACAATTACCTTAATACGGTTGCCTTCAATACCACGAATATTGATACTCTGAACACCTTGTCTGGCGTTCGTCTCCAAAGTTACCCCCGGGGTATACTTGAACAGGCTATCGAGATCCGAAACCAGATTCTTTTCAATCTCTTTATCGTCAATCACCGTGACAGACGCGGCGGTATCGGTAATTTGAGTGTTTGTCCGCGTCGCGGATACCACAATTTTTTCTGTTGGGGCATTATCATCTGCATAAGCAGTAGGAGAGAGCGCAAGCAATATAGCAATAGACAATAAGGATCGATTATACATCTGCTTTACCTTGTTATAGTTCATTAACGTTGTCGGCGGCAGAGTTTATTGGATCTAAATAATAATTACTATCATTTGCATTTGTATTGTTGCGATTTTTTGTGATCCTCTGCGAATAAATGTATGTTTATTTTGATATTAATCAATTGGTTATAAAACTAGACTGGCAAGTTGTAAAGTTTTTACTTTATTAACTAAGTGTGACGAAGATCACTGTGAGGTATGCCATTCTGTAATGAGAGGATAATAATTTGCAAAGTCCAATTACGTTAGAGGCGCTCCATATTCTGGATGCCATTGACCGTCGGGGCAGTTTTGCGGCGGCAGCAAATGAGCTCAATCGCGCGCCGAGTTCACTCAGTTACCAGATTCAAAAGCTCGAGCAGGATCTGGATATCATGATCTTTGATCGTTCAGGACACAAAGCCAATTTTACCGATGCGGGTAAGCTGATCCTGGAACGGGGGCGTGGCATTCTGAACGCGACCGAAAAACTGGTCAATGACTCCACTCTGCTGGCGAATGGCTGGGAACTTGATATTACTTTAGCGTTCGACGGCATTATCCCTATTGCTAACTTTTTTCCGCTGGTCGAAGCTCTGGGAAATGTCAGCAAAACGCGGATTCGTCTCCAGGAAGAGATTCTGGCCGGCTGTTGGGAGTCTTTGGCTGACGATCGCGCTGACTTGTTAATTTGTCCACGTATCGAAACTTTGCCACAAGATGTCAAAGCAGAAACGCTGGGCAGTATGGAGATGGTGTGGGTGGCTGCAACCCATCACTATGTGCATAAACGCACTGGTGGATTTGATGCCGAAGCACGGCAAAAGTACCGCGCTATCGCGATTGCTGACACCGCACGTGACCAGCCGGCAATGAGCGTTAACATTCTGCAAAAGCAGCCCCGTCTTACCGTAACAAACTTTAATGCCAAATGTCAGGCGTTGTTAAGCGGCCTAGGGATCGGCACTATTCCGAAACACGTCGCCGAACCGCTGATTGCCGAAGGTAAGCTGAAGATTATCGAGGGCAGTCCGGAAAGTCATATGGAACTGATTATGGCCTGGCGCCGCAACAAAATTGGTGAAGCCAAATCCTGGTGCATCCAGTATCTCAAAAAGCACTGGTCTCTGGTTTAACCCGAAACATCGTTGAGGTATTGGCGGCATAATGATGACGCAGCCCGGCAGGCTAAATGGCTTGGCGGGCTTCATTTTCTTGCACCGCTTCAAGCTTGAGGACCATATCGGCGGTCCCGTCTTCAAAATGAACGTCCACGGCAAATCCCAATCCTTTTGCCAGCCCTAACATTCCACGGTTGGTTGGCATTGTCATGCCTGACATCTGCAGGGTGCCTTTACTGCGGCAGTAATCGATGATTTTACCCATCAGAATTTTACCCAGGCCTTTCCCCTTAAGATCAGAGCGGATCAGGATCGCAAACTCGGCATCGGTATTTTCCGGGTTAATCAGCGCGCGTGACACGCCGATAATTTCTGGCTTGTCGCCCTGATGAGTCACAGCGACGAAGGCCATTTCCCGGTCATAATCAATCTGAGTCAGATTGGCCAAGGCTTCATGGTTGAATTCGCCGACATCAGAAAAGAAGCGTTTGTAGAGATCTTCCTTGCTGACCTTTTTAATAAACGCGGCATGGTCTGGTTCATCTTCAGGCAGAATAGGGCGTATCGTGACAACGTCACCATCTTTTGCCGTTACTTCTTCCGCCATCTCTGATGGGTAAGGTCGGATAGCCAACCGGCCCTGGGCATCACCCTTAAAGCGCTTGAGCGTTAAATCCGCATCGAGAATAGTAAATTGGCTGCCGTTGACCAAAACTGGATGAATATCCAGTTCGTGTACTTGCGGGCATTCGACCACCATTTGCGAGATTCGGACCAAAAACTCCGACAGACCATCCACATCAATCGGGACGGGCAGTTTTTGCAGCCGTATCTTACCTCCGCGAATGGCCCGCACAATCAGATAGCGGGCCAGGGTCATATTAAGCGGCGGCAGCGCGGCAGCCGCATCGATCGCCTCATTCCATTCCGAACCGCCCTGGCCGAGCAGAATCACCGGCCCGAAGGTGTTGTCATGTTTAACTTTAATTCGCAGCTCTTCACCACCGGCTAATTTGGCCATGCCCTGAACCAGCAGGCCGTGGATATTAGCCGAAGGATAGGTGAGTTGGGTGCGGTCGAGAATCGCCTGGGCGGCATTGGCCACTTCGGTGCTGTTACGCAGGTTGAGCATGACCCCCTGAACATCGGATTTGTGCGTAATATCCGGAGAACGTAATTTCACCGCGACCGGATACCCTATGGTTTCCGCAATATGAACCGCTTCACTGGCATCGGATGCAATCCAGGTCGGCAAGACGCTGAAATTAAAACATTTGAGCAGGCTGCCAATTTGGTGGGTATCCAGCTCGACCTGATCACTGTCTTGCAGATGCTCGTCAATCCACTGTTTGGCACTGTTCACTTCTGAGACGTGAACGGCTTCTGCTGTGGTGGGCGTTTCCATCAGTTGCTTCTGGTTTCTGCGGTATTCGACCAGGTGCATGAAGGCGACCACCGCGCTTTCCGGAGTCCGGTAAGTGGGGATCCCGGCCTGGGCAAAGATTTGTCGCGCCGGACGGGCGGTTTGTTCTCCGGACCAGTTGGTCAGAATATTAAACCGACGAGATCGCGGGTGTGATTTGATTACATCCACAATCGCTTGTGCGGTCTGCTCTGACTGAGCAATCGCAGAAGGACTGTGCATAATCAAAATGGCGTCAATGTTGTCGCCATCAAGCACCGCTTTTAATGCATTCACGTAACGCGTGTGGTCACCATCGCCGACGATATCAATCGGATTACTGTGCGACCAGCTTTGTGGCAGGCACTGGTTAAGCTTCTCATACACGTTCTCTTCCAGTTCGGCCAGCTTACCACCGCGTTCGAGCAGGGTATCTATCGCCATAATCGCAGGCCCGCCACCGTTGGTGATGATCGCCAGGCGTTCACCGCGCAGCGGTACCGAGTGGGTTAAGGTCTCTACTGCCGCGAATAATTCGTGGCTGTTGTTGACCCGCAGCATACCGGAACGCCGAATCGCCGAATCGTAAATGATGTCTAACGTATCATCACCGCCGGTGTGCATTTGCGCCGCCTTACGACCAGCGGCAGTGCGGCCACCTTTGAGGACCAGAATGCGGCGGTTACGCGACGCTGCACGAGCAGCCGAGATGAACCGACGTGCGTCCTGGATGGTGTCGACGTAGAGCAGAATAGCATCAGTGTGTTTGTCCGTACTGAGGCAATCGAGCAAGTCTGAGAATTCAATATCACTGGCGTTGCCGAGGGAGACAAAGGCTGAAAAGCCAATTTGTTTATCGTTCGCCCAATCTAGAATGGTGGTGCACACGGCGGCTGACTGGGAAATGAAAGCAATATTACCTTTCAGGGCGGTAACTGGTGAGAACGAACCGTTAAAATTTATCCACGGCAGAATGAGCCCCAGGCTGTTTGGGCCGAGAATACGCATTCCGGCTCTTTTGGCGATCGACTGGCACTGCTGCTGAATCTCGTTACCTTGCGCATCCAGCGTATGCATATCTGACGAGAGCACAATGACGCAGGACACACCTTTTTCAGCCAGTTGCTGAAAAATAGCGGTGTTGCGTGAAGCGTGTGTACATAGAATCGCAATGTCAGGAACCAGCGGCAAAGCCTCAATCGTTTTATAGGCCAGAACGCCGCACACTGAAGGATAATAAGGCGTAACGGGCATAATCGCACCATCAAAGCCGCCCTGAAGCAGGTTCTTCATCACGATATTGCCGGCCCGGAACGGGCGAACCGATGCACCGATCACGGCAACGGATTTCGGTTTCAATAACTGGCTTAAATTATTCATGAATTAGGCTCACACGCGCACAGATGACGTGGATATATCTTAACCAATAACCTATACCTCTGTTACTGTATTTAATCTGGTTGTGATCCTGACAGCATGCGGGTGATGCGACTTTGTGTCATAAATCACAGGATATCGATGATAATTCTACTGCTGCGCTTGATTCTGAGCGCTGCTATCGGCATGATTTAATTACTTTCTACTCAGAGTGTTTAAGATTCCATGAAAAAAATTGCAATAGTCGGCCTGTCAGCGCTACTCGGTGCATGTTCATCGGGGAGCTACATTACAGACGTAACGACCGAAAGTCATACTGAAGAGTACGCTGCCGCACCGGTTTCTCAGCCTGTTGTGTCTGCACAGGGCACCGCACAAGGCGTGACAGAGCAAAATGTTGAAATGAATGTTGTCAGAACGGCTCCGGTTACCGCGCCAACCAACACAGTTCAGACAAGACCTGCTGCTCAGCAAAAACCAACGGTTTCTATCACACCCCCATCTGCGAAACAGGTGGCGATGAACCCGCGTTACGGGTTCACCATTCAAGTGGTAGCGGTTGGCACTCAGAATAAAGTCGACGAGTTTGCGAATAAACTGCCTGGCAACGGCCAGCCTATCTGGGAAAACTACAAAGTCGTAAACGGCACCAAATGGTATACCGTGCTATTTGGTGATTACGCCACTCGTAAAGAAGCGGAGGCCGCAATCGCAACTCTGCCGGGCGAATTTAAGTCCCTTAAACCGTTCGTGAAGAGCATCGATACGATTAAAAATTCACAGTTCCCGACGCTGAATAAACTGAACTAACTCTGACGAGTCATGATTAAAGGGGCAGGAAGCCCCTTTATTGTTTGTTCTATGACCATTTAAACCATGATTGTGTGAGAAATTCGCAGGAACGGTGTAAGTTGAGCGCGAATTGATTATCATAGCCAGCTAATAATTCCTGATGTCACGGAAAGATTTCAATGACAAAAAACACTATCTTACTGTTGTGTGGCGGTGGCTCTTCTGAACATGAAGTGTCACTTGTTTCTGCAAACTACCTTCAGCAGCAATTAGCTTTGACTGCAGATTTCGATGTTATTCGCGTCGAAATGAAACAAGACGGCTGGTTTACCGACGCCGGTGAGATTGTTTATCTGGATACCAATTCGGCGACACTGAACGGTGAAGCGCTGTCAGTTAAGATCGACTTTGTGGTTCCTTGTATTCACGGCTATCCGGGCGAGACCGGCGATATTCAGTCGATGTTCGAACTGGCCGGAATTCCTTACCTAGGCTGTGGTCCGGAAGCGAGTTCTAACAGCTTCAATAAAATCACCTCCAAACTCTGGTATGACGCGTTAAACATTCCGAACACGCCTTATCTTTTCTTGTCTGAAAACAGCGAGCAGGCGTATCAGGATACATTAGCGGCCTTTCGTCAGTGGGGAAGTCTGTTTATCAAGGCTGCACGCCAGGGCTCTTCAGTAGGTTGTTACAAGGTCACTAAAGAGCATGAAGTTGCTGATGCTATCCAGAATGCATTTAAGTTTTCTGAACAGGTATTGGTTGAAAAAGCCGTTAAACCACGCGAACTGGAAGTGGCCGCGTATGAGCTGAACGGTGAACTGTTTATCACCAAGCCTGGTGAGATTATCGCACCGGAAGATGTGTTCTACACCTATGAAGAAAAATACAGTGCTTCAAGCCACTCGAGAACTGAAGTTGAAGCACAAAATCTAAGCGATGATCAGCAACAACTGATTCAGGATGTCGCGCGTAAGGTGTTTACCCACATGAAGCTGCGTCATTTGTCTCGGATTGATTTCTTCCTGACACCGGAAGGTAACGTGTACCTGAACGAAGTGAATACCTTCCCGGGCATGACACCAATCTCTATGTTCCCGAAAATGCTGGAACATAACGGCCACAAATTTTCAGAATTCCTGGCCGATTGCGTACGCTCATCACTGAGCGCAAAAGCGTAATCAATCCAGCGGCTTAAAGCTGACAAATTTCAGCTTTTCTTGTTCCGCGGTGTTCTTACTCCCTATGTACTGGTAAGGCATCGCGGCACTGAGCCAGCGTCCGAATTCCTGAATATCCCTCGCTTTATACCCTTGTTTTGCCAACTGACGTGCAGCACCTATTCGCGCCGAATGGCCGGAGAATTTCAATTCAGGCTGCTGCAGATATTCGCCAGCATTTCTCAGAATTCTGAAGATAGATGAGTCATCCAAAGCTCCAGCGGAGATATTGCCGTGGCGATCGATAGCACGGAATAACACACCTTGTTGCTGGGGCAGTAATGCCACCCAACGTGATAGCGTCACTTTGGCCTGCGACGATAAAGCATAGGTCGTTTCACCAAACTGAATCGCATAATCATCGCTGTCTTCACTCAGGCAAACCAATTGCTCAAAGCTGAGTTTTTTCAACTCCGACCGCTTCAATGCGCACTCAAACATAACGTGATAAATGGCCAAATCGCGGATAACTCGGGTCGCCGGATTATCATTGAGCAGTTCAAACAGGTCATCCAGGTGATGTTGATCAAAGCTGGCTGCCTGAGTATCGTCACCATGTTTCTCAAGTCGTAATGAGGTGAGTGTCGTTTTTACCTGGCTGGTCGCTGTCGGATCCTTCTGATTAAGCAAGGTATGAATCAGGCTTATTGTGACAGCGTAACGCTTTATCGTGCTGTATTTTCTGGAACGAGCCTCAAACTCAAGGAATTGACGAACAGCCGTCGCAGAAGCAGGAATAGGGCGTACCGAACGAGAAATGCAGAATTCCAGGAAGATATTCCAATCTTTCGTGAATGCCAGTAACGAGTTTGCACTGTACTGGTGCTGAGTCAGCTCATTCAGTTGGTCACGAGTGACTAGGCGACCGAATTCATTAACCTTCTGTTTTACAATGGCTTGATCTGTGATCACAGTTAGATTTTTTTTCATTCTCACGCACTATAACTAACTTATTTGCCCATAAATATACTTGCTAACATGAAATATACAATTATTATTTAATTAACCGTAACCAAAAAAACAGATGCTTATGCCAATAGCGACTTATCGAGGATTTAACCTCCAATCTGCGAACAATTCTACGGAAATATGGCAAGTTAAGATTAAGAACCATCTTTTAACTGGTAACTTAGCCGCGGTAAAAAAGAGCATCGACTGGTGGTGTGAAACCGCTTCGATCATCGACCCGAAAGAGTTCGACTCGGTTGGACGTAAACGGGAATCTGCTGCCGGAATTCAGGAGAACTTTAACGGATTTGCTCTGAAGAACGACACTGGTGAAGCGAATGGTTGGTATTGTTTTTTCAATGGACGCTTAATTAAAGGCTCAAAAGTTGCCATTCAAAAGCATATCGAGGCATACTTACTCGCTAGACAACGCGCTGAAGCCCAACAAAAGAAGTAGTAGATTGTTATGACACTTGTATATTCGACAGAAGTCGGCCGAATTCAACAGGAACCAGAGAAAACCGAACGTCCTAAAGGTGATGGTATCGTTCGTATTCACAAAGAAACCAAAGGCCGTAAAGGCAAAGGCGTTTGCATCGTCAAAGGTCTGGACCTGGAAGACGCGCCACTCAAACTTTTGGCAGCGGAACTTAAGAAAGTCTGCGGTTGCGGCGGTTCAGTAAAAGATGGCGACATCGAGATCCAAGGCGACATGCGCGACAAAATTAAAGCGCTGCTGGAAAAGAAAGGTTTTAAGGTCAAATTAGCCGGCGGTTAATCGGCTAATAACCAGGTTGATATCGGCAGATAGCAAAGTAGTTATTAGCTATTTTATGGTAAATACAGTTATGTTCAATAAACCATGCCGTAAACCGCATAAAGCTTTCCACCAGAAAAGAGAGAAGAGTACCTCAGACAGGTACTCTTCTTAATAGCGAATATAATTTAACATAACGTACATAATGCGCACTGGAGCATTTGCTCTATAGAGGTGTAAGCCACCAACATTAGTCCGTCCAAAGCCATTGATAAGATCACCCAGCCAATGAACTTGGTATCGACTGGGATTTCCGAACGCAGTTTGACTCCAGTAAATTTGGCTCTTTCATCGTTTCAACCCATTCATTCATTAACGCGCCAGCTTTGACACCGACACGATGACCGAAGTGTCTATCGAGTGCTGCGCAGAGTTAAGCTAAGTGCATGGCCATCATCGCGGTTAAAGGCCCGAGTTTGTCGTAGAAGATCACCACAGCATCTTCAACTTTGGTGCGGGACGTCAGCTCCTTTCTTAGCACAGTTGTCCGGTTTACCCTGGTTACATTCAATGTACGTTAGCTTATCAAAGTTTCCCTTTGGATTTCATGCGCACTCCAGTTATCTTTACGTGCTTCATCAACATTTGCTGGCGCTGAGCAACCGGTCACCGACGCTGACCCAATGGCTCTGTCGTCATTAATCCCATGGCGGAAAAGCTGCTGATCAAAACGCTGGGTTATCTGCCCAACGACATCTGCTGGTCAGGCTTTCGCATTGACGAACCGCGTTGCGTACTCATCACGCCGACCGGGCGCGAATTCAATCCCAAAGAATTAGAGTCCTTTGCCATCTGGCGCGATGAATACCAACAATTGATTGAGTTACACGGTCACATTTAATACCCCAAGATTTACCCGGCCAAGCCGAACTTACTGCCGTTTCGTGGTGGTCCCCGTATGACCGCCGCACCTTAGATCCCGACTAAATTTAAATAGCAAAAAGCCCGCGTTGTACGGGCTTTGAATATTCAGCAAGCTAATTAGAGATAACGAGAAATCTTGTTGTCATCTACTTTATCTAACCAGATATCAACTTCTGCAACATCCAGGCTACTAGCCGCAGATTCACCTTCAAAAAAATATGTATGCAGCACGTTCTTTACTTCGTAATAACCAGTGAAAGCTGAATCCGATAATGCAATCCATTCACCTATACGCGGCACGACGTCAGACTCAAATTGACTAATTGGACTTCCGCTACCATCTATGATGTTTATTGTTTGTTTCATGATGTTTCCTTCTAGGTTGGATTCGCCAACGACGTTACTCATTATGAGTCTAACTTTTATACCAAAGTTACTAAGCAGCGGGAATAGGAATAATAGTTGACATGTTAGTTTAACTATCTGTTTTAAATGAACTTTGTTCGGACATCAAATTGATCAATGATTTTCTTTATCCAACCAATATCCGTTTTAAGGGCAATCACCGTGGTGTAACTGGACGTACCCCATTCGACCGGCCTGTTATCACCTGCTCCACCATCTATTTAAACTCTTGACCACTTCCCACAGGCCCAGCAGTACAGGGATGGCCGTACCAATCAGGCCACCATATTGGTCACACTGGCGGTGAGTAATTCCGGGTGGTCTATGGCTAGTACCGAACTCGATAATGCCATCATTAATCTTCAGCCAGCCGACGCCACTCCCGGGATGCTGCAATCATTACTATATAGGTTTCATTGCATGAACTGATTTTGCTATCAGAAACCATTATCTAATACAGTTTTTGCCTAGCGTCGCAGTGCTTGTTTCTGTCTGAAGCTGTTAGTCTGGTGTCGCTGATATGACGTCTATTGGGATACTCATGATGATTTCGTAAAGCATAAACTTAGTTATAGTGCACTAGGTATACATTGCTGGTATTCAGTTAAGCACGGTTTGTCACTTTGCGCAGTTCCGCGAAAATACCAAAAGTTTACGGTCGGTTATCACCGATAAGATAGGATGCGACGAGATAAATAAAGGGTTACAGATCGGCCACCTTTGAGTGACGCCGTCACAGATAAGGTTACCCTCAACGAAAGACACTCCAGGTTTTATTCCCCTATTCAAAGTGTTGTGAAATTTTCTTATCTTGCTGCAATTGTACACTGTTTTATAGTTTCACGACTCAACACAAAGTACGTGATCATAAGTAAAATGAAAAAACAAAATTACGTCTATCACTTTCGCTGGGCAGAGCAAACCTTTTGGCTTAAAAAACGCGGTGAGGACAAACGAAACCTTCTCAACCGAACGCTGAGCACTCTGGCACGTGTTAACAAACGTTTTCGCAAGCTGGCATTACATAGTGCCGATACGCCGGAGCAGCGATTCTTACATGAAGTGAAAGCGTATCAATATGCCATGGCGCACCAACTACCGGTCGCCCGACTTCGCTATGTCAATAAATCCTGGTTTATTACCGAAGATGGCGGCTCCCCAATCAATAAAACAGACGCCAATTCGCCTAAGTTACTCTTCCGCCGGGCGATGTGGGCATTAAATGAGATGCATCAAAAGAACTTTATCCACGGCAGGCCGGCAATGCGTGACATTCTGGTCAATCAAAATGGTAAAGTCACGTTTGTCGACCTGGAAGAGGCCCAGGTCAGTAGTGACCCGGCGCGAAAAGTTCGAGATGTCGTACTGTTTCTGCTCGACTCATACCGTCTACACAGCGTGAGTCAGCAAACGCGTATGCGCGCCGTAGAAGCCTGGATTGCCGGAAGTAATGAGTCGGTTCGCGCTGAGTTCAAACGTGTCAGCAGAAAATTGAATCGTTATATCTGGCTTGCTCATACTGTCTTGCTGTTCAAGCCCAATCGACTGTCTAAACAGTTGGTGCTGTTGGCGCGCTTTCTTGCTTGCATCGACCTTAATTAGTCGTCACCAGCGCCATAGCGCCTTGTCGCACCTGAAAACATCCAATGCCATCATCAGGAGCCTGTATACTGAACACATTCAGGCAGGCTCAACATCCCGGATTCACTACCCGTACCGCGTCTATAACCCCGTTGGAAGATTATCTGGTTCTTACACACACTGGTTCTTATTTTACGTTGAATCTGGCTTGCGGGGCGACCTCTGCCGCACGCCAGGATTCAGATTAAACACAACACCTGCCTAAACCCTCTCAATCCCGCTGCGACTTTGCATCTGCCAAGAGTAAGCAATCACACCGTCACGTATCAGCATAAAATACTGGCTTATTTTTTAACCTGAATCCAGGTTGTAATAAAATTACAGGAAACTTTCAGGCGAAGAAACGGACAGCATTTTACTCTGCGGTAACTTTATGTTTATTAAGGGTTATACTGGGCCAGATCTGAAATGTGGCGGGTAGACACAGTGATGGGGAGTTTTGAAAGGCAAAAAAAAGAGCATGTTACGTGCCCTATTCTTGGTTGTCTGCTTGTTGCTGCTGCTCCTTGCGGATTTGCTGCGCTACGATTTTAATTGCTTCTGCAGTACTGATGCCCTGCGCCATCAACTGCTGAATTTTTTCGACCGCCGCCTGTTGCTCGGCGTGGCTTAAGGTAGGTAAATCATCAAACATAAAAAAGGCTCCTTAATTAAGGAGCCCAACTATAGAGGTTCGTTTAGTAACTCGCAAGGAAGTTTACGTATCCGCCCATGGCATTTTCATTGGTGTAGCTGGCACCGATATCAAGCTGGAATAAATTAAGTGGCGATAAACCAATACCCGCGGTCACCGTCCCTTCACTGCCACTGTATGCCAGGTTCTTGTTATAACCGGCGCGCAATTTTAGCTGACGCATCAAGTCGATTTCACCACCGACGCGAATCATCTGGGTGTTATCGGCAAAGTCATCAAAGCGTTTGTCTTCATTCAGATCGTAATCAACACTCAGAGTAACGTAGTCAGCAACGATGCCCGCCCCTACGGTGTATTGCGGACGAATCTGATACGAGTACTGCAGGTTTGGATTACCGGCTACCTGCGAAACCACGCTCCGCGTTTCGATATCACGGCTGATCAGATTGCTGGCAGCCAGACCAATACGGAACGGACCATAAAACCACAGTGCACCAGCATCGATGTTAAACGTAGTTTCGCCACGGCTGTTTTCACGTAAGTCAGAAATATCGTAGTTGTCGATGCCCGCTTCATACACATAAGTGTAGATACGTTGTAATTTCGGGCTGATACCAAACGACATGTGTTGGCCAAGGAAGGTTTGATACTTGGCCAGTGAAATACCGACTTCCGTCACTGCAACCGATACCGCATTAACGGTACTGTTCTGAGCATTCTCAAGGGTACACAAGTCGGTGTTCGCCGGTGTGCTGCAATTGTCAGCAATGTGCGGCGTGGCAAAAGTTTCAGCATAGGCCTTGCCGAACAGGTTCATAGACAGGTACTGGTTCGGAATACCAAAGGCGACGACACCGCCAACGTTGGCATTGACTACATCGCCGTTCACTTCATCCATTTTAGCCTGCAGCTCGGCAGCGCGGGAAACATCACCGCTGTCGATCAGATCAGAAATGGCATCCATATTATCGACCAGATTGTCCGGGTCGTTGTAGTTGATACCAACGCTGGGAAGAATCATACCGGCATCATCGTTGCGACGATAAATCGCCACAATCGCCGGATTATAGAAAGGAGCTGTCAGGTAGTTTGCCGCCACTACTCCGACACCACCCATCGCATCACCACGCGCTTCAATCGCGTAGTTGGCTGCGAATACGCCCGGAGCTGTCACAGAGACAGCCAGCGCGAGAAACTTTAATTTAGTATTCATGCCGTTACCCAACCATTGTATCCATTCGGTTATATAACGGCGTATTTTCCATGAACTTTAGTTATTCATCTAGCGAAACGTCATATGTTTTGCTGATAACTTGAGATTGCTCAATAACTATTGGACCTTGCCAGCGATGATGGGTCATCGAAACCGCTAACACATAGCGATCATTGGGCAAGTCTTCCTGCTCCAGTTTGGTCGGATAGTCTGACTCATAGGTCTGTTTCCAGATCTCTTTGTACTTACCATCTTCGTAATCAAACAGGGAGACACCCAGTTTAGGTAGCGGGCAATAGCGGTTCAGCAGCGCATTTTTCTCGACTACCCATTGGTCTTTCGAAGCCCAGCGCACAGTCTGTTTTGCTTGCGGGTGACCGAAAATAATCCACGAGCTCCAGGTTTCTTTATCCGCAGCGGTGATATCCAGACGGTAAAGGCCCATGTTGAGTTTGGTGTTGAGATTGTAACGTTTCAAATACGATTGCGTGCTTGATGTGACACTGTCACGATCGGTTCGGGTAAAGGTACTGTCACTGGAAAGTGGTTTATCGACCCACTGCGTCAGCTTGATGTCGCTGATCGCTTTGGTCACTTTGGCATCAATCAGAACCTGGTACGCATCACGCCCCGGGCTTTGAATATCAATTCTGCGCAGAGTTACTCCTGAAATCCAGTCCGGAAATGCTTTGTTATCTAACCCTTTACCGCAATCGACAGTCAGTGATTGCAGCAATAGTTCATCGAGGTGTGAACGAATGTTTTTGTTGTGATCGAGCTGCCAGACTTCAACCAGAGAAGCGAACATGCTTGCCAGATCGTTGTTGAGCAGGTTTTGATGCGCCTGAGTCAGCGGAGTGCTTTTTTGAAACCACTCCACTGCCTGGGCAGATAAAGGCACGCTGAGCAGCGTGCCAATCAGTAAAGCCGATGATCGCATTGTTATGCTTTCATTTTATATCCGACGCCGCGTAGCGTCTCGATATCCAGGCCAGGTAGTTTCTGACGCAGCTGCAGTACGTGTGTATCCACGGTACGAGTCGTTGGAAAATGGTTGTAGCCCCAAACGTGGTCAAGCAGTTCATCACGAGTGAACACCCGGCCCAGGTTGCTGGCCAAAAACAGCAGCAGATCAAACTCAGTACGTGTCAGAGTCACAGACTCACCGTTAAAAAACACTTCACGCGTTGCTTTATCGATGATCAGATTGTCAGTCACAACTTTGCTGTCATCCATCTCATCGTTATCCGGCAGGCGAAGCTGCGCACGAACGCGGGCAAACAGTTCTGCTTCAGCAAACGGTTTAGTCAGGTAGTCATTCGCACCTGCATCCAGACCGGTTACTTTGTCTTTCACTGTGACCAGTGCGGTCAGAAGAATAACAGGAATATCTTTAATTTCTTTCCAGCCGGCAAGATGCTGAACTGAGTCACCATCCGGAAGCTGTCGATCGAGAATAACCAAATCGGCTTGATCCCAATACTGCTTTACCGCAGCGATCGTTTCTGCATGTAAACAGTCATATCCTGCTTGCTCCAGACTGACCAACAGGCCGTCAGCGAGGTTTTTGTCATCTTCAACAAGAAGCAATGTCTGTTTCACAGGGTATCTCCAATATAAATGTGGTCGGTGGTCCAACGAGGTTCATTGTTCCCCCCATTCTTCCGACCATCGATTCTACTATAGTTAAACCAAGTCCTAAGCCACTTTTACTGACGAAAGGCTTGCGTAAATGACGCCAATCCTTATTGGTGAGCGTTCCCTGGTCCTTAACCTTAATGGTCACAGCATCCGCTCGGGTGATGACTTCCAGCGTCACCGGTGCAACGCCGTACTTTACCGCGTTGCGTATTAAATTGTCGACACATGTACCAAGCCAGTACACATTCAGCTTAGCAGCAATGTCCTGGTTGATGATCAGTTCTACCGGTTCGGCGAACTCTTCCTCAACCTTAAATCTTAACCATTCTTCTACGGATGGAACCCAGTCTGTCGCTAGCGGTTTATTATCCGATTGCAGATAATCTTTACTTGCTTCAGCGAGTTGGCGTAAACGACGTGAATCTTCACACAGGCGACGAAACTCATCGTATACAGACTCCGGTAAATGTTCGAATTCACGTCGGAAGCCTTCCACCGTCAAGGACAAACTGGCGATTGGGGTACGCAGTTCGTGAGTCAGGATTTGCAGAATCAACATACGGCTCTTCATATCCTGACGCTTTGAATTCCATCGGTAAACCGACCAACCCATCACCAGCAGGATGTTGGCTATGACCAACACCACCATACTTATACGTAACAGGTCAGAATGGTCCTCAATATTCCAACAGATATTACCACGCTGCACAAAACAGGTGTTTTCCGGTGACGCTATGCTGAAAGAGAGTCCGGCCTTGTCGGCGTTTTCGTTCCAGGTATCGTCATCAAAGACATAGTATTCGTCACCTTTACGCAGCCAAAGTTCCCCATCATCACCAAACATAACGGCGCCGGCAATCAATGCCGAGATGGTGTCTTCGCTCATACTCTGCAAACGGCCCAGTAACGTACCAGCTGCCGCTTTCGGGCGCTCCTGGATATGCATGTATTGAGTCAGCTTGTTCATCAGTTCAGGATGCACTTCTGCATACCGTGACGCATAAGTACCGCCACCAGGATGAATCAATGCACTGCGCCCGAACCAGCGCAATGGTAATTGGGTGCCTTTACACAGTGCCCGGGTAAAGACCAAAGGTTCCGTCACTAAAGGGTTGAGTGGCAGTTTACCTGAGCACGTTCTAGCTAGCTGATACAGCTGCTGGATGTCCCGGATTGGATACGATGATGTTTGCGGCAGCATCGTATCCGGTGTCAGTAACCGGGTTGGATAGTCATTCTGTATTGCACGTATATCGTAAGATACCACCGCGGATTTATAGTCAAACAGCGATATAAACAGATCGATACGCTCAGGTAACGAATCTGCATAAGTCGCTGAGGAGAAAGAAATCCCCAGTAACGCTATGGTATTTAGTATCGCTTTAATCAATTTGAATCTTCGGTAGATCATAGGTTTACAAAACTATATCGTATTATCCGAAAAAGATACATTTACCGTGTTATATTGTTGTCAATAATGCATAGATCACAAACAAAGAAGCCAGCTAAATGCTGGCTTCTCAATTAAATGCGGGATTTTCCCCGTATGCTGAACGGTTTACAGTGCGCGGGAAATCGCGTCAACGCTCTCTTTTGCGTCACCAAACAACATATGTGTGTTGTCTTTGAAGAACAGCGGGTTTTGCACACCGGCGTAACCTGTGTTCATTGAGCGTTTGAATACAATGACGTTTTTCGCATTCCAGACTTCCAGTACCGGCATGCCGGCAATCGGACTGTTCGGATCTTCTTGGGCCGCCGGGTTAACTGTATCGTTAGCACCGATAACCAGTACGGTGTCGGTGTCGCTGAAATCATCGTTGATTTCATCCATTTCCAACACGATGTCGTACGGTACTTTGGCTTCTGCCAGCAGTACGTTCATATGTCCAGGCAGACGACCGGCAACCGGGTGAATACCAAAGCGAACTTCAACACCCAGTGTGCGCAGTTTTTCGGTAATCTCATGCACCGGATACTGAGCCTGAGCCACCGCCATACCGTACCCCGGTGTGATGATGACTGAGGTTGAGTTTTTCAACATATCCGCCACATCTTCAGCGTTGATTTCCCGGTGCTCACCCTGCTCTTCATCACTGCTGATCACCACATCCTGACCAAAGCCTCCGGCAATGACGCTGATGAAGGAGCGGTTCATCGCTTTACACATGATGTAAGAAAGAATCGCACCGGAAGAGCCAACCAGGGCACCGGTCACGATCAACAGGTCGTTGGCCAGCATGAAACCTGCCGCGGCTGCCGCCCAACCCGAGTAGGAGTTCAGCATAGAAACCACAACCGGCATATCCGCACCACCGATCGACGCCACCAGATGGTAACCAAATGCAAACGCGATCAGTGTCATCACGATCAGCGCAAACATACTGCCATCAGCATTAACAAACTGAACCATCAGCAGCGCGGAGATAACCACCGCCGCCAGGTTAAGCTTATGTTTGTGCGGCAGGTTGAGCGGAGATGACTTGATCAGGCCACGCAGTTTACCAAATGCAACGATAGAACCAGTAAACGTCACTGCACCGATGAATACACCAAGGAACACTTCAACCAGGTGAATCACATGCTCGGCGTGCGTTGCCGCTTCAGGCGCATCCAGGTAGCTGTTATAGCCAACCAGTACTGCCGCCAAACCTACGAAGCTGTGCAGAATCGCAACCAACTCCGGCATTTCGGTCATTTCCACTTTTTTCGCAAAATGGATACCGATCGCCCCCCCAATCAGCATCGCTATGATGATCCAGACGAAACCTTCTGAACCCGGGCTGAAAATAGTCGCCAACAGCGCTATCGTCATCCCGGCGATACCATAATAGTTACCGGACTTGGCTGATTCCTGCTTAGACAGACCCGCCAAGCTTAAAATAAAAAACAGAGCAGCAACAATGTAGGCCGCCTGTACTAATCCTGCAGACATTGTGTACTCCCTTAATTTTTACGGAACATTTCAAGCATGCGTTTGGTGACGGTAAAACCACCAAAGATGTTGATACTGGCAATTAATACCGCGATAAACGCGAGGAAGGTAACGACTCCGTTACCCTGGCCGATTTGCAGCAGTGCACCCACCACGATGATGCCTGAAATCGCGTTAGTGACCGACATCAGCGGGGTATGCAAAGCATGGGTCACGTTCCATACCACGTAGTAACCCACCACACATGCCAGAACGAAGACCGTAAAGTGACCCAGGAAAGCAGCCGGAGCAACAGAAGCAATCCAGGCAAATACTCCCACGCCAATCACCAGACCAGCCAGCTTTTTCACCGGAGAGACTGGCTCGGGCGCTTTTTTCTCAGCCTTAGGCTGCGCTTTCGGTTTTTGTTGTGGTTGTGCTGATACTTGAATTGGCGGGGCCGGCCAGGTGATTTCACCGTCTTTGACCACGGTCACGCCACGCACGACCACATCTTCAAAATCGATATTGATGTTGCCGTCTTTTTCTTTACACAACAGCTTCAGCAAGTTAACCAGGTTGGTCGCAAACAGTTGGGAAGATTGAGTAGGCAGACGACCGACCATGTCGGTGTAGCCAATCACTTTGACGCCATTCGGAGTAACAAACACCTGATCTTTGACCGTATATTCACAGTTACCGCCGTTTGCGGCCGCCAGATCGACAATCACACTGCCCGGTTTCATGCTGTCGACCATCTCTTTGGTGACCAGTTTTGGCGCAGGTTTGCCCGGGATCAGCGCAGTGGTAATAATGATGTCGACATCTTTCGCCTGAGCCGCATACAGTTCAGCCGCTTTACGGTTGAAATCATCCGACATCTCTTTGGCGTAACCGTCACCTGAGCCTGAGTTTTCCTGATAATCGACTTCCAGGAACTCAGCACCCATTGACTGAACCTGCTCTTTTACTTCAGGTCGCACGTCGAAGGCGCGCACGATAGCGCCCAGGCTACCTGCCGCACCGATGGCTGCCAAGCCCGCCACACCGGCACCGGCGACGAATACTTTCGCTGGCGGCACTTTACCCGCCGCAGTGATCTGACCGGTAAAGAAACGGCCGAATTCATGCGCCGCTTCTACCACCGCACGATAACCGGCGATATTGGCCATTGAAGAGAGAGCGTCTAATGCTTGAGCGCGAGAAATACGCGGTACGCAATCCATCGCCATAACATTGATGCTTTTCACGGTCAGTTTTTCCATCAGCTCTGCATTTTGTGCAGGCCAGATAAAGCTGACCAGTGTAGCGCCTTCCTTAAGCAAAGCAATTTCATCGACACTGTCGTCGCTAAGCGGTGCATTGACTTTAAGGATGATGTCCGATTGCCAGGCTTCATCTTTAGTCACTACTTTTGCACCGGCAGCTTCGAATGCAGCATCTTCAAAACTTGCCAATTCCCCTGCGTGAGATTCAACGACAACCTCAAAACCTAGCTTGATTAACTGTTCAACCGACGAAGGTGAAGCAGCAACTCGCGTTTCCCCGGCGAGTATTTCCTTTGGTACACCAATTTGCATAGCTTATCCTTGACTATTGGCACAATGAATATTCTTTTTTTATCTAACGACTGACCTAACTTCAAGCTATTTGTTATATAAATACAAAGTGTTATTTCATATAACGTCAGGTATTAAAAAGATGTGATTAACTCTACACCGATAGCAACTTCACCGACAACATGGCAGAGGCGCAACCAGTATAAGCATATCCATCTGTAAACTGGAATTTGCAATGTGCTCAAAAAACAAAAGAGCCACCAGCATATCGACTAATGGCTCTTTTATTTATGATTTTTGTCAATGACTTGAGGGTTAGGAGAAGATATTACCGCTCATTTGATCGATGAACATCTGCGCTTTTTTCAGCATCAGTTCTTTCGCATCTTCTTTACTTGGCAGAACATCGGAACGAATGAAGCGATGGGTTTTCAGTTCACCGTCTATTTCTTTGGTAATCCGACCGGCAATACGATACTGGCCGCCTTCCGCCTGTGGCTCCTGATAAATAAGAAAGCCTTTGTATTCGACAGGCTGGACAACTTCAATTTGGTTCTCTGACTTACCGCCAAACAAACGAGAAAACAATCCCACAATGACTCCTTTGGCTCATGTATTTTGTGATTGATATCGGGGCGAATGAAACACAAGCTCAGACGCAACACAGCTTTGCGGCTCATAGCGGTAATGGCCGACCAGTCTTAATTACCGACTAGCCTTAATTACCTGGCACCCGGCTTAAACATCCGGTTTCGGATGACGCAGAATCGGCTTTTCATACCATTCCAGTTCTGCGTCTTCGTCAAAATGGGTCTGCGTCATCACTACCGGTACATCATCACGGTTTTTACGGCGATCATCAAGGATCATTGATTCAGCAGCTTCGACAGCGGTCTCGGCCCGTTTTTTCAGCGTCAGCAAACGGGTTTCCGGCAACGCAGCGAGAAAGTCAATATCGTGGCGGATATAAATCGGCCTGATTTGGCTCAAAGCCAGGCAGGCCAGGTCAGCCAGTTGTTCTTGAGAATATTGCCGTATGTAATGCTCTTCTGCCAAAACATGGCCCACCAGCACTTCCATATAGTTGTGCACATCAACACTGATTTGCATGTTTCCACTCCTGATCATGAACAATCGTCGCCAAAACGTCCTGATTAATGATTTTCAACTTAACGCGCCTTGTTAAAACACACAAGCACTGCTGATAATTTCGCCTTTAATCTATGCCTTACGCTCGGTTTACGAGATAAGTTTAGCAAAAAGCTTGGAAAATCATTAAATAGAAGTATGCTAACGATCATAATAATTTTTAAACTATCAATAGTCACCTTGTAGCATGACATCGAGTTTAGTTAACTCTTATTGGTTTCGCTTTTTCTTTCCAATCGCATTGCTGTGCGCCCTGTGGCTGGGAATGAACAACGTTATTTTGCTCACCCGCGCCAACTTTGGTATCGCGGGCAGCTTGCCCTACGTGTTATTCATCACCGCCATCGCTATTGCGCAGCTATTCAAACAAAGCCGGATCGGCATGATCGCCAGTGCGATGATGCTTGGTTATTGGATCATCCAGACTCGTTTGCAAACCTCTCTCGATCACGGTTCTGCGCTACTGGAACTCTCCTTGCTGGCCACCCTGCTGCCTGTTGCGTGCCTGCTGGCGTATACCTTCAAGAATACCGGATTAGTCAGTCGTGGCTTTACGCTTTATCTGGCGATATTAGTCATGTTTTTAGGCTGGAGCAGCCTGATCATAACCCAGTATCAAGCTGGAGAATTTAGTCTGGGCGGTGGTGATGGCATCTTGTTTGCCTTGCCGGGCATTTCAAAGCTGCCGTTTATTGTCGTTCTCTATCTTTTGGCACTGACCGGCCTGACCGGAATCTTCGTGCTGACCCGTAACCACCTGATGGACGTGGTTATCTATAGCTCGATCCTACTCGCCAGCAATACCTTTATCTTTTTCCAGGTTCAATTTGTCTCCTGCACCATGTTTTCTCTGGCAGGAATTCTGCTGATCCTGCATCTGCTGTCCGCTAGTCATGAGATGGCGTTTATTGATCGTCTGACTCAACTTCCCGGTCGTCAGGCGCTTGATCTCGATATTCGGCATCTGCGCGGCAATTTTGCTGTCGCGATGATCGATGTGGACCACTTCAAAAAGTTTAATGACACCTATGGGCACGATACTGGCGATGATGTGCTGAAACTGGTTGCCAGTCGCCTGAGTTTAATTCAGAACAAAGCACGAGTATATCGTTACGGCGGCGAGGAGTTTACCGTGGTGTTCAAAGGCAAAAGAGCCCGCGATGCGATGGAGTATCTGGAATTATTGCGCTCCGATATTGCCCAGTATGATTTAGTAGTGCGAAATCTGACTGCTCGCCCGAAAGATGATAAAGACGGCGCAAAACACCGCAAAGGCGCAAAGAGTCAATCCGTCAATGTCACAGTGAGTATTGGCGTGTGTCACAGTGCACAGCAATCCGACCCGTTTGCAGCATTAAAGCTGGCCGACAACGCTCTGTATAAAGCCAAACAATCGGGGCGTAATTGCGTTAAAAGCGCCGAGCCAAAGGTGCATCACTCCTGATTAAAGAACAGAACAATACTGCCGCCTTTAAACGCACTGCCGTAATTAAGCGAAAGACCAACGCCGACATTGTCTATCCAGTCAGTGTCAAAAGGCGGTGTCATCAGCCAACCGAAGGTTGTTTCGTAATAAACCGGTGTCCCCAGTGGATGCCTGATATCTCCGCCGACATCCACACGCCGCAAGCTGGCATAGACGGATTGCACCGAGGGTCCCAGTTGCGAAAAGTCATACACCCCGGTGATGCTGTTGGCACCGTACCATCCTTCCGGATTACCGACATCTCCCTGGTTGGCCTGCCCCCATCCAAAACCGTAAAAATAATGCCAGGCAGAGCTGATATACCAGTGGCCCCAACTTTGCCGCGATTCATATTTCACTCTCACCTGAGGCTCTAAAACCGATGCCCAAGCGCTGGTGTTAAACAGTAAATCATCCAGATAAGGTTGCAACATCCGTCCGGTCGGACTGTGGTAATCGACATGGTTTTCGTAATGCATCAGATGATGTCCAAGACCGGGTTCCAGCGACCAGTGTTGATCAAACCGGTGCTTAATCCGGTAAGCGGCATAAAAATCAATCACTGTCTGATGAAAATCATCAGCAGGCTCGTCCTGATTAAAGCGCAGGGTTTCATCACTGATCATACCGGATAAGCGCAGCATGACACTATGTTGATCAACCGCATCTTCGTCACTCAACTCAATCCTATACGGCAGCGCAGCAATGGCATAGGTCTTGCGGTTATCTAACGATCCCTCGGTTCCCCAGTTCTCATTCTCAGTATTGAGAATTTCATTTGGGTTAAAATCGCTGATACCAACGCTGAATACGTCACTGTCGCTGAGTACAATACTGGCAGCAAAGTTATTCTCCAGAAATTTTTCCAATTCGGGATAACCGGCATAGGCGGTAACAACATTGGTAAAAAAAGTACCACATAGTAGGTAACGTAATGCGACAACGCGCGGCTCGGACATGCATGCCTCTTTTTTAACGGGATATGGATAAACTACACCACACGTGGTGAATTGAATAGTAGTACCCAACAAATGACACTGAAACCGCGATGTGGTCACTTATTTCGCAGTACCATCAGCTCACAATGGTGTAATGTTAATTGTGGAAATACACAATAAGATTAATTATGAAAACAAATAACAAGAGCAACAGATTACGATGAAGCCCAGGAGGATATTTGGCTGTTAATCAAGAGGCACTGGCCAAGTTTGGCCCTCTGGTTCGTACCGGTTGGATTCGTCCTTTAATCGTGGCAATGATCTGGCTGTTATTGTGGAGAGCCGCTTCACTGATGGAATATGAACCGCATGCCAGCATCTGGTTTCCACCGGCCGGTGTCACTTTCGCTATTTTCCTGGTGTTGGGCTGGTCTTATCTGCCGGTATTGATCGTCTGTTGTATTGGCTCCACATTTTGGGAAAACAGTCTTTACCAGGCACAGCAGTCAGCGTCGACCCTTATCTCGACTGGCTTATTGTTTGCCGCCATTCACAGCAGTTCCTATTGGGTCGGAGCCACCATACTGAAACGGTCCAGTGAGCGCAGCGGCTATCTGAAGGTTCCGCACCTGATCCTGATTTTCCTTCTGGTCGCCGTATTATCATCAATACTGGCTGCGCTTGGCGGTTCCGCTGCACTCGCACTGACCGGCATTATCTCAAACAACGAAATTGCGTCGTTGTGGGTACCCTGGTGGATTGGCGATTTAATTGGTGTTGTGGTCGTTACACCGATTATCGTGACACTGCTTGGCGGCATTTATCCGGAAGAAGGTCGCTGGCTGACTCAGTATTTTAAACCGCTGATCACCGATGCACCGCTAGGACAATTTCTGCTTAAGCTCGCAACTTCCATGGTCATGTTAACTGTGATTAGCCTGCTGGTTGCCTACTATCCGTCCTCGCATATTGTGTTTACGGTTTTCTTCCTCGGTATCGCCCAGATGTGGATTGTCTTTACCGAAACGGCCACGCGCTCTTTTCTTAGTCTCGCTCTGCTCAGCACCCTGACTGCACTATTGATCGCCTGGCTGGGATTATCCGAGAAAGCCATGGTCTACCAATTCACTATCTATCTGCTGGCGGCAAACACCTACTTTGGCTTATGGGTACCGCATATTCTGGTCGATAATCAGAAACTGCGCCGTTTATCCGAGCAGGACATGTTGACAGAAGTGGAAAGCCGCGGCTATTTCATTCGTAACGCTAAAGAGGAAATCGTACGCGCCAAACGCTATAACCAACCCATTTCTTTGCTGCTTTTTGATGTCGATAATTTCAAAGCGATCAATGATACCTATGGCCACAGCGTCGGTGACAAGGTGTTAACCCATATCGCACGCTTAGTGGATGAAACCATCCGGGCATCCGATAAAGTCGGCCGCTTTGGCGGCGATGAATTTATGGTGTTACTACCGGGTGATGACGAACAGCAAGCTTTGCTGCTGGCAGAACGCCTGCGCCACGTTGTTGCCTGCGCAGATTTCGATGAGCTTGATTACCCTGTCACCTGCAGTTTTGGTATCGCCGAAGTGCACGAGAACGATACGTTCAGCAGCGCATTTGAGCAGGCGGATAACTGTTTGCTGGAAGCCAAACGTGCCGGACGCAACCAGGTTAATGCCTGAGTCACAAGTTAAGCTTCAACCGGAACCGTACAAATATTCTGAGCACTCACGACCTGTCCCCTGAAAACAAACAAGGAGCCTCGATGGCCCCTTGTTACGTGTCGTTGGCTTTACCTGCCAATCATCATCAGATCGTTGCCATCATCCACTGACTGCCATCACATCAGCTCCATGCCTGACAAGTCTGACGCAAGACGATTTGATTTTGCGCCAGCTCTTCAAACTGCCCGCTCTCAATCAGATCTGCAATCTGCTCTGCATCGATGCGGGTTGCATCGTAAAGCACTGCACACAACTCATCGCCATCCAGCAACTGATGCTGCTCGCCATATTCAGTGTAACGTGACGAGCCCAATGAAATGATCATACGTTCTGGATAACCGGCTTCAGCAACCAGTTGACGCAGGTCATGCAGTGCACCTTGATCTCGCTGGGTATTAAACTGACTCATTACCCAGGTAATCAGCTTTTCATAACTGTAGCTGTAGTCTGACAACGAAACGTCTTTACAGCAGGATGCCCATTGACCATCACGATGGTGGAAACTGCAGAAGCGATATTTATCGAGATTGTCGAGTGCGCCAAAACGCTCAAGCGGCCACACTTTTTTCGCAATCCCTTTCGAGGCCTGGCCCCAGTTCTTTTTCTCAGCCAGCTTCGTCACTTTGGCGTTGCGGTACGTAACGTCATTGAGCAGAGTCATCGACTCCGGCTCGATACCTATCACCGAATCACCCAGATATTTGATCCGGGCCACCAAAGCAATTTCCGGTTCCATCTGCACTTTGGCAGACGGTTCTTGTGGCAGACGCACCGTATCAAATGAATACGGATTGACCGTCAGGTAGGCTTCGGAAGCGCCGGAGACATAAAATGGGAAAATAGCCTGAGGGCTGCTTGCGTCGATCTGGCCTTGTAAACCATTGGCTTCACCCGTTTGCTGCAGGTGGCCGGCAAAATTTCCTGCGATACCGACCCCAAATAACGGGACTTTCTTATTATTTTTCGGGCTCAATCTGTCCTCCATGAACCTGATGTGTTAATGAGTTACACTGTCACTTGTAACCCGCGTAATACCATGCCGACCAAAAACTCCTGCGCCTGCTCAAACTCTTGCTCAGTCATAGGTGCGCCTTTAATCAACTGAATTTCCGTATCAAAATCGGCATAAAACTGGGTTGCGCCCCAAATCAGAAACAGCAGGTGCAGCGGCTGAATCGGACGAATTAATCCCTGTTTTATCCATGCTTCAATGATGGTCGCCTTACCGGCTGCCCAGTTGACCATCGGGAATTGAATCGCATCAGCAATCACCGGTGCGCCCTGAATGATCTCCTGGGCAAAAATTTTCGATTCCTGCGGATGCGTGCGGCTGTATTGCATTTTCCCGACAATATAATTTCGCAAAACCGTTTCCGGAGGCAAGCTGGCCGCCTCGGCTGAAAACCCATCGTTCCACATGGTGAGAATTTCTTGCAGCAGAGCCTTATACAGCCCTGTTTTGGATTTGAAATAATACAGGATATTCGCTTTGGGTAAATTCACCCGGTCGGCAATCGCTTGTACCGAGGTCCCTTTATAACCATGTTTTACGAATTCATCGGCCGCAGCCTGCAAGATCATTTCCTGATTACGACGTCGGATCTCGCCTGAAATAGATCGTTTTTTCTGTCCCTGTTCCGTATCCAAACCGGCTCCTTATTCATGTGCCTTTTGGTGTAATGCTATGTGACAACGGCGCTGGCCAAAGACAACGACCTCAGTTGCCTCAAACAGCGTATGCCTGAATAGCTAAATTAAGTAACGCTTGGCTACCACTTGTCAAGTGCTGCGCGCCAATCCCGCCCTATATCCCTGTTTTAGAACAAATGCACTGCATTAGTACAGTCGGACTGCCCGTCATATCTGGTATCACTTGTCTGTCCAGCATGATTCTGTTCTGCTCTAGAAAACGCACCGACATGGTGCACTTGCATACCGAACAGCACTCATTTGGATCAAAACAGTTCAGCGTCCGGTAAAACCGCGCACAGTATCAACATCCAGAACTTGCCGTTATCCCTTATCATTAAAGGGATGAACTGGAAACGAAAAATAATTTTTCAAAATCCAACCACTTGGTCAGGTTTTTGCTTTATCTCAACTTGGATGAGGTGCACATAGAGCAATCTCGCTCGTGACACTGCGCGTCTGCACCCATACTAAAACCAAAAGAGGATTTATTGCAGATCGTCTCTATCAATCCTAATCTTCCAGAAGAGAGCAATAAAGTGATTGAGAGCACCGAACAGAAGATCAAATCCGGAGAAATCGTTCCGTTTACCGGCCCAATAAAGGACAAACAGGGCAAAGAGGTAATCGCAGCGGGTCATTGGTTGACTGACCAAGAACTGGCCGCAGTCAACTGGTACGTTGAAGGTATCGACGCCAAGATTCCAAATTAATTCAACTCAGGCTCGCGTTTCCGGTGGGATTCGGTTCGCGAGCTGTTTTTTGGTTATTAAGTTGACCATTTGGACAAGTTTTAGCAACACAGAGGAAGTTATGTTAGAGCTCATGATTAACAGCGAAGTCGTCAAAGTAGCGTCGGTACAAGCCGATACCATGCTGCTGAATTACCTGCGCGAAGAAAAGCAAATGACAGGCTCTAAAGAGGGTTGTGCCAGCGGCGATTGCGGCGCTTGCACCGTGGTGATGGTGGATCTCGATGACAATCAGAGAATGCGCTATCGCCAGATCAACGCCTGTATTACCCCCATTCATGCACTGCACGGTAAACAAATCATCACCGTGGAGCACCTGAAACAACACGACCAACTGCATCCGGTTCAGCAAATGGTGGTCGATCGTCACGGCTCACAATGCGGTTTTTGCACGCCTGGTATCGTGATGTCGCTGTATGCGCTCTCTAAACAGGATCAGCCGCCGCACAATCCGAGTGATTATCTCGCCGGTAACCTGTGCCGCTGCACCGGCTACGGCCCGCTGATTGATGCCGCCAACGCCATTGCCGAGTCTCACATTGACGATCCGCTCAGTCATAACGATGCTGCGGTAAGAACCTGGCTCCACTCAGTCGAATCCGGTAGCGAAGCGTTAAAACTGGCCAGTGAAACGGGTTACGCCCGTCCGAAAAACCGGACCGAGCTGGCCGCGGCTATCGCTGCCATGCCGGACGCCAAACTGATTGCCGGTGGCACTGACCTCGCACTGGAAGTCACCCAGCAACACCATCAGCTCAAGCAACTGATCGATCTGTCACAGGTTGATGACCTGCTGACCATCACCCCGACTGACACCGGCTGGCGTATCGGTGCCGCTGTACCGATGAACCAAGTACATGCCTTTTTCAAGCAGCACTACCCGAGTGCCGATGAGGTGATTGAACGTCTCGGCAGCCTGACGATACGTAACCGTGCCACTTTGGGTGGCAGCCTGGGCCACGCGTCCCCGATTGGTGATATCGCCCCGCTGCTGATCAGCCTGCATGGCGAGATTGAAGTCGATGACGGCAAGCACCAAACCCGCTTTGCACCGGAGGCGTACATCACCGGCTATCGTCAGACCGCATTGAAAGCCAACCAATGGATCAGCGCCATTCACCTGCCCCATATGGCCGACAACGAGCGTCATGCGATCTACAAAATCAGCAAACGCTATGAAGACGATATCGCCACCGTCACGCTCGGTCTTAACATGACGTTTGATGAGCAACAAACCGTGACCGGGTGCATCATTTCCGCCGGCGGCGTTGCCGCCAAATCGGTGCGCCTGAGTGAGCTGGAAGCGCTGTTTATTGGTCACCCGCTTTCCCAGTCAGTGGTAAAGAAAGCCCAGGACAAAGTGCCTGAGGTGATTCAACCACTCAGCGACGTGCGCGGCAGCGCGGCGTACCGGGTAAAACTGGTACAAAACCTGCTGCAACGTTTTTATCTCGAGTCCCGACATATCGAAACAAGGCTGGTGCAAGATGCGTAAATTAACTTCTGTTACCACCAACCACACGGCCAGTCCGTCCGTGAAAGCCGATCCGTCAGCGAAAGTCAGTCCAACGGCGACGGTTAGTCAACCGGTAAAACCGGTCAGCCAGGATGCAACTGCCAGCCATTCGGTGGTTGGTCACTCATACAAACACGAGAGCGCGAAGAAACAGGTGGCTGGTGAAGCCCTGTTCGTCGATGACTACGTCATACCGCGTGGCTGTCTGCATGCTGCCGTGGTGACCAGTACCATTGCCAAGGGTAAAGTGAAACAGTTGGATCTCTCCGCCGTCTCAGCCGCACCGGGTGTGGTTAAGGTCTTGACCGATGAGAGTATTCCCGGTGAGAAAGACATCGGCACGATTTTAAAAGGCGATCCGCTGCTGACCATTCATAACGAAGTGCGTTATTTTGGTCAGCCGCTGGCCTTGGTACTGGCCACCAGTCATGAACTGGCGTGGCGGGCGGCGCGTTTAGCGCAAATAGAGTACGAAAAAAGTGACACCGTCACCCTAACCCATGCTCAGGCATGCCAAAACCCACCGCTGTTACCAACCCACCAGATGGGTCAGGTGGTCGCCCAGGATGTGTTTAATCAGGCGCCAGTGCATCTCAGTGGCGATATTCACGTTGGCGGCCAGGAACACTTCTATCTCGAAGGTCAGGTCAGTCTGGCTGAACTGACCGAAGATGGCGGGATTTTCCTGCGCACTTCTACCCAAAATCCCACCGAAGTGCAGAAACTGATCGCCGAAGTACTCGCCATCGATTTTAACCGCGTTACGATCGATATGCGCCGCATGGGCGGCGGTTTTGGCGGTAAAGAGAGCCAGGCGGCGCAATGGGCTTGTCTGGCGGCGCTTGGCGCCCATCACACCAAACGAGCAGTGAAAATTCGTCTGCCGCGCAGCATTGATATGACCGCAACCGGAAAACGCCATCCGTTTTATAACCGCTACCAGTTAGCAGCGGATGCGGAAGGCAGACTCATCGCCGCTAATATGGAAGTGAATGGCCTGTGCGGCCACTCCGCCGATCTCTCGGATGCGATTGTCGACCGGGCGATGTTTCACGCCGATAACGCCTACGCCCTTGGTAAGGCTTGTGTCATTGGCCACCGCCTGCAAACCGACATGGTCTCGCATACGGCTTTTCGTGGCTTTGGCGGCCCGCAAGGTATGATGGTAGTAGAAAAAGCATTGCAGGCGCTGGCGCTCAGAGTCGGCAAAGATGCGCTCGATGTGCGCTATACCAACCTTTACAGTGCCGCTCAGCACACCACACCTTACGGTATGGACGTTGAGCAGCATGCCGAGATGCGTGACATCATGCAGCAGCTGGAAAGCAGCAGTGACTACCGCAAACGCCGTGCGGCGATTACGCAGTGGAACCAGACCCATCCGGTGCTGAAAAAAGGCCTGGCACTGACGCCGGTCAAGTTTGGTATCTCGTTTACCGCAACGCACCTTAACCAGGCCGGTGCGCTGATCCATGTTTACACCGACGGCACGCTGCAGGTTTCTCACGGCGGTACCGAAATGGGTCAGGGTCTGCATACCAAAGTCCAACAAATTGTGGCGCAGACCTTCGGAATTGAGATAGACAACGTACTGGTGACATCGACCCGGACCGATAAAGTACCGAATACTTCACCAACCGCCGCTTCATCAGGAGCCGACCTGAACGGCATGGCCGCGCACAATGCCGCCATGATCATTAAACAGCGTCTGCTCGAGTTTGCCTGTCAGCATTTTCAGGTCGAACATGCCGACATCATCCAAGGCAAACTGATCGGTATCGAATCGTCACCATTATATGAGCACCCTATTGCCTGGGCAGAGCTGATTCAGATGGCGTACCTGAACCGCGTGTCGCTATCTGCGACCGGATTCTATCAGACACCGAAAATCGGCTATGACCGCAAAACTGCCTCCGGCCGACCATTTTTCTATTTCGCGCTCGGCGCCGCCTGCTCTGAAGTGACTATCGATACCTTAACCGGTGAAATGCGCGTTGATCGCGTCGATATCCTGCACGATGTCGGCAACAGCCTTAACCCGGCTATCGATCGTGGCCAGATTGAAGGCGCGTTTATTCAGGGCCTCGGATGGCTGACCACCGAAGAGCTGGTCTGGGGTGAAGACGGCCGTCTGCTCAGCAACAGTCCGATGAATTACAAGATCCCGACCATCGGTGATTACCCGAAACAGATGCACATCGATCTGTATGACAAAGCGAACCCGGAGCACAGTATTTATCGCTCCAAGGCTGTGGGCGAACCGCCGTTTATGCATGCCATCAGTGTGTGGTGCGCGGTTTACGATGCGGTTGCGTCACTGAGCGGCTATCGCTGTGCGCCACTGCTGCACGCTCCGGCAACCGGTGAAGCGATTCTCACTGCCTGTGAGCATCAACTGCAGTGGCTGAATGAACACAGCGCAGCGGAGGACAGTGCCGATGTCGCCAACGAATAACACGTTCTTATCCAGCCCAGACCTCAACTGGCTGAGTGCCTGTCAGCAACTTGAACAGCAGGGCGAAGCGTATTGCATCGCGACCGTAGTCGCCTATGTCGGTTCAGTACCAAGAGCCAGCGGTGCCAAAATGGTGATTACCCGCCACAGCCAGTTTGACACTTTAGGTGGCGGTAATCTGGAATATCAGGTGATTGCGAAAGCGCGTGACAGCCTGAGCACGCATCGCAGCGAACTGATGATCGAGCGCTTTAGCCTTGCCGCGGACCTTAGTCAGTGCTGCGGCGGTGCGGTGCAGGTGATGTTTGAGTTCTTCCACACCTGTACACCGCAAGTGGTGATTTTTGGTGCCGGCCATGTGTGCCAGGCGCTGACCAGCGTACTGGCAGAGTTACCGTGTCACGTAAAAGTGATCGACAGCCGCAGCGAGTGGCTTGAACCACTGCAAAACAAAGGTATTCAAACTGAACTTGCACCGGCTCCGATTGAATGTATCGCGACCCTGCGCGACAACGCTTATGTGCTGATCATGACTCAGGATCACGCACTGGATTATGACCTGACGCTGCGCGCGCTCGAGCAGCAGCGCTTTGCCTATGTCGGCCTGATTGGATCGCAGGGCAAACGTCAGCGTTTTGAATTTCGCCTCAAAGAGAATCTCAGTCACCCGCAGCTGATTGAGCAGCTTACCTGCCCGATTGGTGTTCCGGATGTGCAGGGCAAACTGCCGATGCAGGTCGCGGTCTCGGTGGCGGCGCAGCTGATACAGAAATTTGCACAACACACCGCCACTGAGCCAGCGGGCGAAGCGCAGTGGAAGCAAGTCAATAACGCCCGTCAGCAACTAAAGGAGAAGCATAAATGAGTTCAGAAGTGCCGTCTATCGGTTTAAACGGACCTATCGATCTGGACGACCAGCAACTGGCCAGGATTTGTACCAGCCAACGCTGGCAGCAGTATATGAAACAAGCGATGCCGGTGGCCGGTGGCCAGGATTTACTCCGGGCAGCAGAACACGCCTTCGGGCAACTGGAAGAAGCAGACTGGCTGGAAGCGTTTGCCGGCCACCCGATGATCGGCGATCTCGCCAGCCTGGAGAAGAAATACGCGCAGGGCAAAGCACTGAGCGAACAGGAGCAAGGTCAGGTCAAACAAGCCTCAGCCGAGGTATTGCAGGAATTGCTGACGCTCAATCAGCACTATCGCGACAAGTTTGGCTTTATCTTCATCGTGTGTGCCAGCAACAAGAGCGCCGACGAGATGCTGGGCCTGCTCAAAGCACGCATTGACCGTTCGCGCGCGCAAGAGTTGCAACAGGCAGCCACAGAACAACAAAAAATCAGTCATATCAGAATGGAAGTATATTTATGAAGCAACTCAGTTGTCATGTGCTTGATACCGCTAACGGCAGGCCAGCTGCGGGTATTGCCGTCAAACTTTTTACTTTGCAGAGCCCATCAGGCAACGATTCATTCCACCTGGAGTGTCTTGCTGAAGGTGTCACCGACCAGGATGGTCGCGCCAGATTCGGTGATGTCAGCCTGATAGCACAAAATTACACCCTGCGTTTTATGGTTGCGCCTTACTGCCAAGAACAATTCGGTCAGGCTTTCTTCCCGTTCATCGACGTCAATTTCACGGTCAGTGATGAACGCAACCACCATATCCCTCTGCTGCTGTCACCCTTCTCTTATTCCAGCTATCGAGGAAGTTAATATGTCGATTGCGGTACATCGCGGCCGTTTGCTGCACTTTCCAGAGGTGACATTGTCACCAAAAGATCATTACCATTACTGGGAAGATGGCGTTCTGGTGGTAGAAAACGGCCGGATTCGACATGTCGGTGACGCGGCGCAGTTTTTCTCTGTTTCCGCCAATAAAGCCTTGTTGATTCAGGGCAACGTGACTGAGCATCGCGGCCTGTTAATTCCGGGCATGATCGATGCGCACGTGCATTACCCGCAGGTCGAAATGATTGCCAGTTATGGCAAGCAACTGCTGGACTGGCTCAACAGCTACACTTTCCCGGCAGAGCTGCGCTACAGTGACGCGCTCTATGCCACAGTGCAGGCTGACTTTTTTTTGCAGCAGCTGTTTGCGCACGGCACCACCACAGCCAGCGTATTTGCCACCGTGCACCCACAGTCAGTGGATGCCTTTTTTGATGCGGCACAGAAATATGATGCGCGCATGGTGTGCGGCAAGGTTCTGATGGATCGCTTCAGCCCGGACGAACTGCAGGACACGCCGGACTCAGGCTACCGCGACAGCAAGGCTCTGATTGAACGCTGGCACAAACAAGGCCGCGCTTTATATGCGATTACACCACGTTTTGCACCGACCAGCAGCCCGGAACAACTCGCCAAAGCAGGTCAGCTGGCCAAAGAGCACCCGGACACCTTTATTCAGACGCACCTGAGTGAGAATCTCAATGAGGTCGCCTGGGTCAAAGATCTGTACCCGGACAGTGACGATTATCTCGATGTCTATCAGCGCAATAACTTGGTGCGGGAACGGGCTTTGTTCGGTCATGCAATCCATCTTAGTGCGCGCGAGCAACAAGCCCTGGCCAAAAGCGGCGCAGCGGTAGCGTTCTGCCCGTCATCAAATCTGTTTCTCGGCAGCGGGTTACTGCCTTATGAGCAGCTCAAACAGGCGCATATTCCGGTTGCCATCGCCAGTGATGTCGGCGCAGGCACCAGCCTGAGTCTGCTGAAAAACCAGAGTGATGCTTACAAGATTTGTCAGCTGCAAGGCTATAGCCTGGATGCGTTTGAATCTTTATACCTCTGTACACAGGGAGCCGCCGCGGCCATGGGGCTCGAACACCTGATTGGCAACTTTAATATCGGCACTGAAGCCGATTTTGTCGAACTCGATCTTGCTGCATTCCCGATGCTCAAGCAGCGTTTTCTGCGTTGCAATGATTTAGCCGAGCAGCTTTTCGCCCTGATGACCCTGGGCGACGAGCGTACGATCGAGCGAACTTATGTTCATGGAAAATTAGTCTATCAAAAGGATATATAACTTATGTGGCCTCAACTGTACGAATGGTTAGCACTGTTTATCAAATGGTTTCATGTCATCTGCGGTATCGCATGGATTGGCGCCAGCTTTTATTTCACCTGGCTGGATAACAGCCTGGAAACCCCACCCAAATGGAAAAAAGACAAAGGCATCAAAGGTGACCTGTGGGCCGTACACGGTGGCGGCTTTTATGAAGTAGCTAAGTACCAGGTCGGCCCGGAAAAAATGCCGGAAAAACTGCACTGGTTTAAATGGGAAGCCTATACCACCTGGCTGACCGGCTCAGCCCTGCTTATCTGGATGTATTACTTCAACGCTCAGGCCTATCTGATTGACCCGCGTGTGATGGAGCTGACCTCGCTGCAGGCGGTCGGTCTGGGTGTCGGCGGCGTTATGCTTGGTGTGGTGGTGTATGAAATTCTGATGCGCTCACCACTGAGCCGCAACACCGTCTTGTTTAGTGGCGCAGTTGTACTATTCGGCGCCCTGTTCTTCTATGGCTTTACTCATCTGTTCAGCGGCCGCGGTGCCTTTATTCATATGGGCGCGCTAATTGGCTCGATCATGGTCAACAATGTGTTCCATAAGATCATTCCTGGTCAGCGTAAAATGGTGGCCCAGGTGGCTGCCGGTGAGCCGGTCGATCCGGCGCCGGGCCTGGAAGGCAAGCGCCGCTCGATTCACAACAACTACTTCACCCTGCCGGTGATCTTTCTGATGATCAGTAATCACTACCCGATGATTTACCAGCACGCCAACAGCTGGCTGATCGGTCTGCTGATCATGGTGATCAGTGCCTACATTCGTCACTACTTTAACCTGAAACATACCGGCCAGCAAAAGCCAGCGGTCATGTTTATCGGCGCCGCTGCCATGTTCCTGCTGGCTGTGGCGATCAGCTGGCAAACGACAGCGCAGATGCAAGCCAAGAAAGAGCTGGCGCAGCACAATGCCGCCCAGCCTGCCGCCGCTCAACCAACAGCTCAGTTAGTCGGTCTGAATGAAGATCAGCATATCGCGCAGCAGATCATCAAAGATCGTTGTAGCCAGTGTCATAGTTCCGCACCGACCGACGACGTGTTCAAGGTTGCACCAAGCGGAGCGGTGTTCGATAACTGGCAGGATATTGAACGTTGGAAAGCACGCATTCTGGCCCGCGCGGTGGAAAGTGCCGACATGCCGTTCCTGAATAAAACAGACATGACAGACACCGAACGTCAGTTGTTAAAGCAGGCATTAACTCAAACCCATTAACCGCGGTTAATTAAATCTGAGCTTATAATAAAAGTTGCGTTCCCCCCAACGCACTCAAGCCACCAGTGGCTCCGCTGGTGGCTTTTTTATCTTCAGTCGCCTATTCCGGCATGGTTTTTTTAACCCTTTGTAAAGTAATGTAAAAGCCCGAACCACTTCATGATTAGACGCTCCAATGCTGCGTCAATTCAATCACCAAGAGGTTACCAATGAAATACAGATCACTCTCGCTGGCAGTAAGTTGCACACTGCTTACTTCTTACTCGTTCGCCCAGCCAGGGCCATCCGGCGATCACGATATGGGGCGACCACCTTCCTTTGCAGAACTAGACAACAATGGTGATGGCATACTGACCCAGGATGAACTGCAAGGGCCGATGCAGCGTGATTTCTCACAAATGGACAGTAATGGCGATGGCGAAGTGACTGAACCGGAACTTGACAGCTTTATGCGCAGCCACAAGCCACCGCAAAAACCACAGGACTGATTTAATATCGGCTCTGAGGTATTGATTCTCAGGAGCCTCAAATCACCGCACCTTAAGGCCTAATTTAAGGGGACAGTAAAAAGCCCGGCTCAACGGGCCGGGCTTGAATTACAAAATTGAGTCAGGACAAACCGAAACGCTATCAGACAAAGCTTTTCAGCATCTCGATAAAACAGTGTAAGCCCACTGCGACATCTGACGGGGTCACCTGCTCGCGCGGGTTGTGGCTGATGCCCTTCTCGCAGCGGATAAACAGCATGCCGACATCGGTCATGGTGGCCATTGCCAGTGCATCATGACCGGCGCCACTGGGCAAAAAACGCGGTTTCGTCTGAGTGACCGTTTCCACCACTGAGGCCCACTTTTGCTGCAGTGATTCATGACACGGCACGGCTGCCGCTTGATAGATGTTCTGCGAACTGAATTTCAGGCCGCGTTTATCGGCGATCTTATTCAGCAGAGCCAGAAGCTGGGTGGTACACGCTTCCAGCGTGTCCTGCGATAAGCTGCGAATATCAATGGTAAAGCGGGTTTCACCCGGAATCACATTGACTGCGCCTGGCAGTACTTCACACTTACCGACCGTCGCTACAATGCCTTTATCGGCGGCAAATTTCTCGATGTAAGTGATCATCTCAGCGGTCCCGCACAGGGCATCATTGCGCAGATTGACCGGAACCGTACCGGCATGACCGGCCATCCCTTTGACACCACACTCAAAACGTTTTGCCCCGGCAATACCGGTAACAACACCGACCGCGAGATCTTCGGCTTCCAGCACCGGGCCCTGCTCAATATGCGCTTCCAGGTAAGCCAGCGTCTCTTCAGCGCGGCGCGCATCGCGACCCGCTTGTTCCGGATCCAGACCAAATGTACGCATCGCCTCCGCCATACTGATGCCGTCAGCATCTTTCACATCCAGCCAGGCCGGATTAAAACAGCCCGCTACACCACTTGAACCAATCAGCGTGGTATTAAAACGGGTGCCTTCTTCGTCAGCAAAAGCGACCACATCAATATGAAACGGAAACTCCTGCTCAGACAAAGCCGCCAGGGCTTCAATTGCCATGATGACACCCAGATTGCCATCATACTTACCGGCATTACGCACCGTATCACTGTGCGAACCCAGAATCAGGGTTGGCTGAGTCGGGTTCAACGACACCTTACGTCCCCACTGGTTACCGACACTGTCTTGCCAGGTTTCGAGACCGGCTTGCTGCATCCACACAGCCAGTTGATCATGGGCCAGACGGTGCTCAGGCGTGAGGTAAGCCCGGGTCACTTGCCCGGGCGTTTCGGTAAACGAGCCAAGCACGTCGGCTTGTTCCATCAAGCGCTTTGCACGATCTTCCATTGTGATTCCATTCATCGTAGCCATTGGCGCTCCTTAACCGTTTGCTTAACCAAAGTATTCCATTGCTGCCACCACTGCCTGTCCAGGCACGATTGCTGCTTTGTGCTTGATAAGAACCGCTTCCAGAGCAGCCAGAGTAGACAACACACATTCCTGACGCGCGTTGTAACCCATGGTACCGATACGCCAGATCTTACCGTGCAGCGGACCAAACGAGGTACCGATCTCGATACCAAAACGGTTCAGTAGTTCCATACGGACGGCATCGCCGTTGACGCTGGCCGGGATATAGACACCAACGACGTTATTCATCTTGTAAGCCTGGTTACCAAACAGTTCCAGACCCATCGCACGCAGACCAACCGCCAGTGCATCACCGGCTTGCTTATGACGAGCGACAACATTATCAACCCCTTCTTCCAGGAAGATGCGCGCGCATTCACGTGCTGCATACAGCATGCTGGTCGCTTCGGTGTGGTGGTTAAGCCGTTCCGGTCCCCAGTAATCCATGATCATCGCCAGATCAAAGTAATTCGACTGGATCATCGCATCTTCACCCTGCGTGTGGTGATCGGCGCGGATACCGGCCTCTACGTGTTTGCGACGGTTGATCACTTCTGCACAGCGATCGCTCAGCGTGATGGGTGCCGAACCTGAAGGGCCGCCCAGACATTTCTGCAGACCGGCAGAAACCGCATCCAGATGCCACTCATCAACTTTCAGATCGTTACCTGCGATTGACGCTGTAGCGTCACAATAAAACAACACCCCATAACGCTGACAGATGTCGCCCATCTCAGCCAGAGGCTGATTCATTGTGGTTGAGGTATCGCCCTGTACGGTTGCCAGCATTTTAGGCTGGAAGGATTTGATCGCGGCTTCCACTTTATCCGCCGGGCACACTTCACCCCATTCGATATCGATGGTTTTTACCACAGCACCGACACGCTGCGCGATTTCACACAACAGGTGGCCAAAACGGCCAATCACAGGGATCAGGACTTTGTCACCAGGTTGCAGAACAGAAACCAGTACCGCTTCAATACCGGAACGCGCCGTGCCATCCACCAGCATGGTTTGCTTATTGTCAGTCTGGAATACACCACGGTACAGTGACTGTACCTGGTTCATGTAACCAGTCATCACCGGATCGTACTGACCAATCAGTGACTGAGAGATAGCCTGATGAACACGTGGATAAGCATTGATCGGACCCGGGCCCATCAACAGACGTTGTGGCGGGTTCAGGGTTTCAAATAGTTCGTTTTGGGCTTTCATCTCATTCTCCAAGTATACTGCGTCCATCACTACGAGGATCGCTGGTTGCGCACGCTTTTCCTTCGCTATTCAATACGATAGCGCCAGCATGTCCCATTAATTCGTTCACATCGGCAACGTAAGTCACATCGTGACCGCGTTGCATCAGTTGCTCGCCGTATGCGTCATACAGCGAACGTTCAAGTCGTAAGTTGTTGGTACTGTTTCCCCAGGTACGTCCCAGCAGCCAGCGCGGTTTCGCCACCGCATCAGCCAGCGTGTCACCCTGATAATGGTAACGGCTGAACAGACAAGCCTGAGTCTGTGGCTGCCCTTCTCCGCCCATGGTGCCGTAACTCATGCGGCTGCCATCATTAAGCTCGGCATAGGCCGGGTTAAGGGTATGGAACGGTTTTTTGCCCGCAGCCAGTACGTTGTGATGGCTGGCATCGAGCGAGAAACTCTTACCGCGACAATTCCACAAAATACCGGTCTCAGGCAGGAGCAAACCGGAACCAAACTCCCAGTACACACTCTGGATAAAGCTCACCATGGTGCCGTACTGATCCGAGGCGCCCATCCAGATGGTGTCACCCGGTTTCGCCTGGTGTGGCCAGGGCAGCGCTTTTTGCAACGACACATTGCTAACACATTCATCAATCACAGATTCAGTCAGCCACTCCTGCAGCGGCTGAGTAAGATTCTCTTCGTCGCACACTTCACGGTCACGGATGATGAAGGCCTGTTTGGTGGCTTCAACCAGCAGGTGGATGTGGTCAATTTCACTTTCCGCCTGCGCTGCCAGACGATCATAAATCGCCAGGATCAGCAGTGATGCCACGCCCTGAGTCGGCGCACCAAAGTTATACAAACGCCCTTTAGATGTTTGTACGCTGAGTGGTGCCAACACGCGAGCCTGATGGGCATGAAAATCTTTCAGGCCCAGCGGGCTGCCGGCCTGTTGCAGCTCTTTCGCTGCCAATTCGGCAATCTCACCACGGTAGAAATCATCCAGGCCAGACTCGGCAAGACGGGTCAGGGTGTTGGCCAGCGCTTCGTTAATCAGCGTATCGCCCACCTGCAGTGTTTTGCCCTGTTTAAGGAAACGCTCAGCAAACGCTGGTAAAGAAGCCAGCCGCTGGTAAGTTTTTTCACTGGCATTGACCAGACTTTGTGTCACTTCAATGCCCGAGCGCGCAGCGTCAATCGCAGGTTGTAACAGTTGGATCAGCGGCAGATTGGTGGCATCCATTTCCAGCGCTTTTTGCCAGGCTGCAACCGTACCGGCCATGGTAATTGAGGCATCAGCCCCCGCTTCCGGCAGCTCACTGCCTTTGGCACGGAATGCGTCCACGTCGATATTGAGCGCCGCAGCGCCGCAGCCGTCGATGGCAACCGGAGTCTGGCCTTTCTTGGCAATCAGCCAGAAGCTGTCGCCGCCAATCCCATTCATATGCGGGTACTGCACAGAAATCATCGCTGCCGCAGCCACCATGGCTTCACTGGCGGTACCGCCTGCATCGAGAATTTGCTGGCCTACCTGGGCGGCCTTATAGTGAGGGGCAGTAAACGCCGTTTGATGCTTCATTCACGTTCTCCTTGGCTCAGTTTATCACCCGTTGCCAGCAGATCTTCTTCCTGATCAGGCTGTCCCATCAGGGAAACGCCGCACGGGCCCTCTAATAATTCGTTCATCGGCAGATGAAGCTGAGGCAGACCGGATAAACCGGCAATACTGGTCAGCCCCATTAACTGACTACGGTAGACCGCCAGTTCATCGGCCGGCATGGTCAGAGACGGCGGACCGGATGGTGTGGTCGGAATCGCCCACAGACACTGATTTTGCTGCAGATGGCAGACTAATTTTTGCATCAGTCCGGTTTGTTCTTCTCTGGCGTGATGATATTGCTCACGAGTAATGGTGCGGGCCCACGCCACGCGCTCGCCAATCGCAGGATCGATACTGTTAACGTGTTCACTCAGCCATACATCGTGTTCACGGATAATGTCGAAGCCCTGAATCGTGCGGAACAAAAGGCTCAGTTCGGTCAGACTCCAGCCCAGATCGGCAAGGAAATCGCCTTCCAACAGCGTGAAATCATTTTGCTCACACCACTGTTGCAAACGTACCAGACGCGGCTCAGACATGATCGCCTTACACTGACCATCCAGATAAAGGGTTTTGCACTCTACACCCGACTTGTCGCGACCGGAAAGTATCGACCAAACCTGACGCATCAGCCCGAGATCACGGGTAAAAATACCCGCTGTATCAAAACTTTTTGCCAGTTCAAACGCATGCGACAGATCCAGGCTGCCCAGGGTCGGACGCAGACCGTACAGACCACAGTAACTGGCCGGTACGCGAACCGAACCACCGGTATCCGTGCCGATAGAAAACTCACAGTCACCGTTGGCTACCGCCACGGCACTGCCGCTCGAAGATCCACCCGGAATGCAATCCGCTGCCGCCGGGTTAACCGGTGTACCGTAATGGACGTTCTGGCCGTTGAGGCTATAAGCCAGTTCGTCAGTTTGCACGCGTCCGCTGCACTCGGCACCCGCTTCGAGCAACGCACTAATCAGAGGTGAAGTATCAGTGGCTTTCTCATGGGTGGTCAGCCAGGTCGGGTTGCCCGCTCCGGTCACGAAACCGGCTACATCGAACAGATCTTTGAACACAAAATGTGTACCCGACAGTACACCCTGCGCAGTGGCAGGCAAAAATTGCGGGCCTTGTTGGCAGTAAACTCGAGCATCCCTACTCATAGCATTTCCTTTGTCGCATTCGTTTTAGTTCGTTCAGCGCCACGCTTTCAGAGTGTGGCGGCTTTTATCAGTTGGTTGCCGCTTTTAAGGTTTCATTCTGGCGCGCATAACGGTTAGCCAGCACGGCACAGTAGAAGATCTGAATCGGGTGATACAGCATGATTGGCAACAGAATCATACCCAGGGTCGGATCGGCACCGAAAATAACTTTTGCCATCGGGATACCCGCCGCCAGTGTTTTCTTGGTGCCACAGAACACCGCCGCCACTTCATCCGGCAGTGCAAATTTAACCCGGCGAGCTCCCCACTGAATCAGGTGCACCATGATGACCAGAGTGACCACACAAATCGCGATAGACGTCGCCAGCAGACCAACGGAGAATTCGCTCCACACACCGTTAACCACTGAATCACAGAACGCGTTGTAAACGATCAGCAGGATGACGTATTTGTCTACTTTGTTAACCACTGACTTATGACGGTCCACGAAAGAAACCAGGTAAGGACGCAGCAACTGACCGACTATCATCGGAACCAGTAGCAGCTTAGCAATCGAAGTGACCGAATCCATCAGATCCAGTTGTACTCCTTCAAAGCCCATAAACAGTTGGATCAACAGCGGCGTAATAAATACACCCAGCACGCTTGACAGAGAAGCGTTAAAAATCGCCCCCGGTACGTTACCTTTGCCCACACTGGTCATCGCAACCGAAGAAGAAATCGTACTTGGCAGCACCAGCAGGTAACAGAAACCAAACGCCAGAGCCGATGGCATGTAAGCCAGGAACGCTTCGCCAAAAATCACCCACAGCAGCGGGTAAATCACAAACGTGGCCATTTGAATATAAATATGCAGGCGCCAGTTGGTCACACCCGCTTTAATCGCTTTTGGTGACAGGCCCAGACCGTGCAGGAAGAAGACAATGGCGACACCAATACCCGTGATTTGATCCAGATGAATCACACCACCGGAACGACCGATTTCAGACGTCATGGAAGCCAGCACGATGGCGGCGACCATGCCGACCAAAAACCACTCTTTTTTAAGTTTTGCTAATACATTCATATCGTAAGTTTTGCTCTTGGTTGCTTTATTAATATCGAAGACCAACTCGCAACTATTCCACTTCACTAAGCAGCGAATAGCTGTGAGAAATATTCCGGCTTAATTGAGCCGCATTCTGACCAAGGTGTCGGTACACCTTGTTGACCAGGTATGATATTAAGCTCATAGGCACCGCATAGCTATCTAAAGGTGCCTGATTATTCATATAACACAGCAGAAAATGCGTTACTTCAGACGCGTATTTCTGACCCGATTGATCGGTGATCAATAAACAGGGTTTGCCATTCAAATGCTGAATTATCTTTTCAAACTGGCTGATACGGCGGCGAATACCAATCACAATCACAAAATCGTCGTCACCTATCGAAACCAGATCTTCGCCCAGCGTTTGTCCCGGCAGAGGCAGCAGTTCGACGTCACTGCGGCACTGCATCAGTTGCTGGCGAAAATGCATCGCTAACGGATAACTGTTGCGATAACCGATGATCTTAACGCGTTTTGCCCGCGCTATCGCATCAATCAAACCAGTCACATCAATCGCAGCCAACTGGGCCCAGAGCTGCTCCAGGGCACGCATATCATTCTGAATGCCCGGATCATCGATGTTAGAGGTCAGAACCGGGATACCTTTATCGCGTTCCTGCATCAGCTCCTGACGGAGCGCGAGATGATCGTCATAACCTAACTGTCTGATAAAACGACTCACGCTGGTTTTAGACACCGAACAGGACTCGGCAATTTCAGCGGTCGACAGCATGAGGATCTTCTCCGGATTGAGCTGCAGATAGTCTGCCACCCTGCGGCTGCTCTCCGTTAAACGCGAATACTGCTGCGTAATACGTTCGCTCAGTGAGTTGTGATTGGTCATTCGCACTCCCTAGTTTCGATTAGCCGTTGTTAGCGAACTGCCGACAAAAAGCTTTGCAGCTCTGGCGTCTGTGGCGCAGCAAACACTTCTTCGCTGGGACCGGTTTCCCACACTTTACCCTGGTTCATAAACACCACGCGGTCGCCCACATCGCGGGCAAAGTTCATCTCATGGGTAACCAGAATCAGAGTCATGCCTTCCGCTTTTAACTGCTCCAGCACTTTAAGCACTTCACCCACCAGTTCCGGATCCAGCGCCGAGGTGATTTCATCACACAGCAGGACTTTCGGATTCATCGCCAGTGAGCGGGCAATCGCGACGCGCTGCTGCTGACCACCGGACAGATTGCTCGGATACGCCTCAAACTTATCTGCCAGCCCGACTTTAGCCAGTAGTTCACGCGCCTGGGCTTCACACTCTTTGCTGTCTTTTTTCAGCACCAGTTTGGGTGCCAGCATCACATTCTCGCCTACGGTCATGTGCGGGAACAGGTTAAAGCTCTGAAACACCATACCAACGCTGCGGCTCAGCAGACGCAGTTTGTATTCATCGTTTTCCACCGCCTGACTGTCAACGATGATGGCACCTTCCTGATAATCTTCCAGGCCATTCATACAACGCAGTAAGGTACTTTTCCCTGAACCACTGCGACCGATGATCGAGACAACTTCACCACGTTTGATTTTCAGGTCGACGCCTTTCAGGACGTGGTTTTCACCATAATATTTATGAACTTGTTCAACACTAACGAGTGACATGATTGCGAGTCTCCAGGTATCGGGCTAACACAGAAAGCGGAAAGCAAATAGCAAAGTACAGTACAGCAACCAGCGCAAACACCTTGAACGGCTGGAAGGTCGCGTTGTTTAACATGGTGCCGGCTTTAGTCAGCTCGACAAACCCAATGATGGACGCCAGTGCCGTGCCTTTAACAATCTGCACGGAAAAGCCCACTGTTGGTGCAATGGCCATACGGGCCGCTTGCGGGGCAATAACATGACGCATGGTCTGAAGATAGGTCATCCCCAGCGTGCGACACGCTTCCCACTGCCCTTTTGGCAACGACTCAATACAACCGCGCCAGATATCATGGAAAAATGCACTACTAAATAGTGTCAGAGACAAAATCGCCGCCGTCCACGGGCTGACTTCAATGCCAACCAGCGATAAACCAAAGAAGGCCAGAAATAACTGCATCAGCAGCGGTGTGCCCTGAAACAGTTCCACATACAGTTTGACGATAGCTGTCATCACCGGACTGCGGGTACTGCGTAATAAAGTAATGATAAGACCCAGCAGTCCGCCACCGACAAAAGCAATCAGGGATAAAGCAACCGTCCAGCGCGCGGCCATCAGCAGGCTGCGAAAAATATCCCAATCGGTAAATTGCATCATATTCCGGCTCTCCTACAACGATGGGTTCTTGAACGTTTTGCGTTTGACTAACGCAAACATCTGTCGCATCACAATCGCCAGTACCAGATAAATCGCCGCGGTCAGCATGTACGATTCAAAACTCAGGAAACTGCGTGATTGCACAAAGTTAGCGGCAAAGGTTAAATCTTCGACCGAAATTTGCGAGACCACCGCGGAGCCGAGCATCACAATAATGCACTGGCTGACAATCGCCGGGTAAACGCGCTGATACGCCGGTGGAAGCACGATACGGGTAAAGATCTGCATTCGGGTCAGACCCAGTGTTTTGCCGGCTTCCCACTGTCCTTTCGGTGTGGCTTCAATACCGGCACGAATGATCTCCGCTGAATACGCCCCCAGGTTGATGACCATGGCAATCAAACCGGCTTGCCAGGCACTGAGCTTGATGCCCAGCGCAGGCAGGCCGAAAAAGATAAAAAACAGTTGCACAATAAACGGGGTGTTGCGAATCACCTCGATATAACACGTGCAGACAAACTTAAGCCATTTCACCTGGCTGGTTTTGGCACCGGCGCAAACAGTGCCAAGCAGTAACCCGCCAAGGGTTGAGATGACCGTCAGTTCAACGGTCGTTCCAAGCCCTGCCACAAACTGTGGCAGGTAAGGAGTCAAACCGCTAAAATCCAACTGATAACTCATGCTTCGTCCTTAAAGTTCTTGGTTCGAAACCGCTTATGCGCCCAGGTCCGCAGGAAATGGTGCTTTGAGCCATTTTTGCGAGAAACCTTCCAGGACACCCTCTTCTTTTGCTTGTGAAATCAGACGATTGACTTCTTTCAGCAGAGACTCTTCACCTTTCATCACGCCGACAAAACATGGCGAGTTTTTCAGCAAGAACTTGGTCTTCGGTGCTTTGGCCGGATAGCGGGTTGCAATTTCAGTCACCACCAGGTTGCCGGTTGCGATCAGGCTAACCTGACCCGACAAGAACGACGACAAGGTTGCGTTGTTGTCTTCAAAACGTTTAATCACAGTATCAGCCGGTGCAATCTTGCTCAGCTCAAGATCCTCAACCGAGCCGCGTGTCACACCAATCGTTTTACCGCTCAGATCCTTCGCATCACCGACCGCTTCATCTTCAGAGCCGAATACACCCAGATAGAAAGGTGCATACGCTTCACTGAAATCGATCACTTTGGCACGTTCCGGGTTTTTACCCATGCTGGAAATCACCAGATCCACCTTACCGGTTTGTAAGTAAGGAATACGGTTAGCACTGGTTACCGGCACCAACTCCAGTTTCACGTCCAGTTTGTCCGCCAGATAACCCGCCATATCAATGTCGTAACCTTGCGGTTTCAGGTCGATACCAATTGAACCAAACGGAGGGAAATCCTGAGGAACCGCCACTTTAAGTACACCTTTCTGATGAACCGAATCCAGTTGGTCAGCCTTCGCTGCCGTTGCGCCAACCAGTAAGCTGGCAGATGCGAGTACACTCGCCATAAGGCCAAATAATTTCATCGTTAATCTCCTTTTAAAATGAAACGCTTGAAACATCTGACTTACACTTTGCAACGATCGCGCCAACTTTAATTAAAAATATAATCGCATTAATAACAAGAAGTTAGATATCAATGCGATTTTTACAACTGACTTCATACTGAAACTAGTGGAACTTTTGGTGCACAACCGATCACTTGTGGTGCAATCGTTTCAGCCTTTACTGCCTACGGTTAAAAAACACCGGGTAAATTCGGGTCACCATCCTGATGACCCGTCTAACCACGATTTGCCTATGCCTTTTCATCACGCAGGCGCAACGCTGCAACCGATGATGAGTTGTCCATCATGTAACGGTAAGCAAACGCCGATACCAGACCACCAATGAAAAGTGCATAGTTGGCGAGTTCAGCCACGACGAACGTTGCCACAATCGCAATCAGGCTGGCAAAAACCAGGGCATAAATACTGTTCATGTTGAAACCATTACGGTACCAGTACAGACCCTCTTTTGACTCGGTGTACAGTGACGGTACATCGATATGACCTTTCTTAATGATGTAGTAATCGACGATGATAATGCCGTACAGAGGACCAATCATCGCTGCCAGTACATCCACCGTGTAATGAATGACTTCCGGGTTGTTGAACAGGTTCCAAGGTGTCAGCAGCACTGAACCGAACGCCGCGATAAAACCACCCATTTTGAAGCTGATTTTTTGTGGTGATACGTTAGAGAAGTCAAACGCAGGCGCCACAAAGTTCGCAACAATGTTGATACCAACGGTCGCGAAGATAAACGTCATCGCACCAAGCACGGTAATCATGCCGGAATCAAGACGTTTTACCGTTTCAACCGGGTCAGTAATCATTTCACCAAATACCGGAATTGAAGCTGATACAATCACCACGCTGAACACAGAGAACAACAGGAAATTCAGCGGCAGACCCAGCAGGTTACCCAGTTTCAGTTTTTGGTAACTGCCACAGTAACGTGAGAAGTCACTAAAGTTCAGCGTCGGACCAGCAAAGTAACCCGCAACCAGAGCAATCGCGATCACCATTTGCGTTACGACTTCCCAGCCCTGCAGGTTTTGTGAGCTCAGATTAAAGCTGATGTTATCCCAGCCCGCCAGATCAACCATGTAAACACACAGCGCGAACATCGCCACGTAAATGGCCGGACCAGACCAGTCAATGACCTTACGAATCATATCCATGCCGAACATGAACACGATACCCTGCAGGATCCACATCGAGACAAAGCCAACCCAACCCAGGTAAGACAGGCCCAGGAAGCTTGCATCCGCCAGACTTTCCATGCCCGGAAAAAAGTACAGCAGCAAAATAATAAATGAGCTGGAAGCCAGGTAAGTTTGAATACCGTACCAAACCACCGCAATCAGACCGCGGATCACAGCTGGAATATTGGCACCAAAGACACCAAAAGACATACGCGCGATAACCGGGAATGGTGCACCAGCTTGCTGACCCGGTTTACCCATCAGGTTGGCAAACACCAGCACAATGGAAATCCCCACTAACAAACTGATGAAAACCTGGATACCGTTCAGGCCTAACGCAAACAGACTGGCCGCAAAGACGTAACCTCCGACGCTGTGTACGTCTGACATCCAGAACGCGAAAATGCTGTACCAACCCCACTTCTGTTCTTTCTCAGGGAGCAAATCAGCATTGGCTAATTTGTCGCTAATTGGCAATTCCTTTTTCATAGTATAACTTCCTTGCACTTATATTGTATACAATCACAAATACAAGTAGCGTGCCAATTTGTTAAAACCCCGTTTTTATTGACTTCAGCCTCATTAAGCCGGTGAGAACTTACTAGGTGGCGCACCATCATAGTTCATGGCGCAACAAGATAGTGCACAGTTTGCGGTGATTTTGGTGAATAAAATCACCAAGCCCCGCGGTTTATAACTTGCTTCATTCGATTAACATGGTATACATATTGCAGCCGTAAGTTGTATACAACTATTTAGAGAATGCTCATGTCTAACGACGAAAAAATTTATCAAAAGATGCTTAAAGCCATCGTTGAACATCAACTTCCGCCTGGTGAAAGGTTACCTGAAGATAAACTTTCAGAAGTGTTTGGCGTCAGCCGCACCGGCATTCGTAAAGTACTTCAGCGCCTCGCACTGGAACGTTTCGTGGTGATTCAGCCCAATAAAGGCGCGCAAGTGAATCGTCCCAGCCGCCAGGAAGCAGAGGAAGTACTCGATAGCCGTATTCTCCTTGAACCATTATTAATGCAAGACGTCAGCGAAAACTGGAACCTTAAAGTGTCTAAGCATTTTCGTGACATCGTTGCTCAGGAAAAGCAGGCTGAACGCGACAATAACCTGACCCGTTCCATTCAGTTGACCGCCCAATTCCACTATGAACTGGCCCGAATCGGTAACAATCGGGTGCTGGCAGAATTTATAGAACAACTCTGCTATCGCTCCTCTTTAGTTATCGCTGCCTACGGTACCCGGGAGAGTGTGAGCTGTGACTGTGGTGATCACATCGAACTGATTGATCTGCTCGATCAACGCAAAGTCGCGCAAGCCCAGCAATGGATGCGCCATCACCTGCAACATATTAAGCAGTCGATTTCACTGACAGGAAAACAAGAAGCGCAAATCGATTTCAATTCACTTTTTGCCCAAATGGATTAATGGATGAAAATTCAGTTAATAAACCCAAATACCTGCCAGGGTATGACTGACAAAATTGCCGTGTCAGCCCAAACTATCTGCTTACCTGATACAGAGATTATTGCCCGATCGCCTGCTCATGGCCCGGAAAGTATTGAGTGTGCGGTGGATGAAACCATCGCAGCAGCCGCCATGCTGGATGTGATTGCCCAAGGTGAAGCGGAAGGTGTTAATGCGCATATCGTGGCTTGTTTTGGTGATCCGGCCATCGATGCGGCGCGCGAACTGGCAAAAGCGCCTGTGATTGGTATTGCGGGTGCAGCATTCCAGCTGGCCAGCCTGGTTTCGCATAAATTTGGCGTGGTAACAACTATGTCCCGCACCCTGCCTGCCGCTCATCACCTGTTACACCGTTACGGCTACCACCATCTGTGCACCGGCGTACGTGCAACCGATATTGCAGTACTTGATCTGGAACACATTCAAGCCGACGTATACAAACAACTGGTTGATGAATGCCGCGCCGCTATCGAACAAGATGGCGCTGAAGCGATTGTGCTCGGTTGTGCCGGTATGTCGGATCTGGCCAATGAAATTTCTTCCGAGCTGCAGGTGCCGGTCATTGATGGCGTTGTGGCGGCGGTTAAACTGGCTGAATCTCTGCACGCCCTGAACCTGACTACATCCAAAAGCGGCCAGTACGCGACCCCGTTTGGTAAAGCATTCCACGGCCGTTATCAACACTGGAGCCGTTAATTCTGTTTTAAGGAACCCGATATGGAAGTCTCAAATCCACGCGATTACATTGGCTACGGACGTAACAACGTTCCGGATGCAAAATGGCCGGGCGGCGCGAAAATCGCCCTGCAATTTGTGATGAACTATGAAGAAGGCGGTGAAAACTGTGTTCTGCACGGCGATGAGCACGCTGAAACCTTTTTGTCGGAAATTGCCGGCGCTGCACCGTATCCGACCCGTCATATGAGTATGGAATCCCTGTATGAGTATGGTTCACGAGTGGGTGTCTGGCGTATTCTGAACGAATTTAACAAACGTGACCTACCGCTCACCGTATTTGGCGTTGCGACCGCGTTACAGCGTAACCCTGAAGTCACCAAAGCGATCATCGAACAAGGTCATGAAATTGCCTGTCACGGCCTGAAATGGATCCATTATCAGGATATGTCACCAGAGCAAGAGCGTGCCCATATGGTAGAAGCACTGGATATTATCGAGAACTTAACCGGTAAACGCCCGATTGGCTGGTATACCGGCCGCGATTCTCCCAATACCCGTGAGCTGGTTGCCGAGCAAGACGGTCTGCTGTACGACTCCGATTACTACGGTGACGACCTGCCTTTCTGGATGCCGGTTAACGATGTGAAAAATCCGGGGCAACAGCGCCCTCATCTGGTGATCCCATACACACTGGATACCAATGACATGCGTTTTGCCTCACCTTACGGCTTCAGCCACGGTGAAGAATTCTTCCAGTACCTGAAAGAGAACTTTGACTGCCTGTATGAAGAAGGTCAGGACAAGCCGAAAATGATGAATATCGGCCTGCACTGTCGCATCATAGGTAAACCAAGCCGCTTTATGGCACTGAAAAAGTTCCTTGATTACGTGCAATCGCACGAAGGCGTCTGGATCACAACTCGCGAGCAGATTGCCCGCCACTGGATTGAACATCATCCACCAAAATAGGCGGCTGGCACAATTAAGCCAGCAGCAACGACGCAAAACAGTGACTGATTAACAGCATATTTGCCACTGATTGAACTGACTAGTTACAAGCCGTCGGGGTTCCTTCTAGCCCGGCGGCTTTTTTATGGTTCGCCGCGCAACAAGCAAAGTAGCCTCGCTGCATTGTCAGACACAACACCTCAGAAAAAAGCGCCTTTCCTAACAAAAAACACCGTCTCTCAAGCCAACATCCGTTTTCGCACGCCGATATGTCCTGGTTTGCCTATGCACCAAAGTTAACCTTTTTGCACCATCAGGGGACAGCGTACGCTTTAATTTTTCAGGCGTAGTTTCATAACCCAATGAAATAACTTGACTATTTAGTCAGGAAATTAGTGGCACACTGTTTGCTCTATTGTCTGTATCAGAATGTTAACAATAATGTATACAAGGAAGTCAGTATGTCTCAACCACACAACCATGACCTCGTTTATGGCTTGGACGACAAGCCAGCACCGGGGGCTGCGTTCTATGCGGGACTGCAACACGTGCTCGCCAGTTTCGTTGGCATCATCACGCCAACGCTGATCATTGGCGGTGTGCTCGGATTAGGAGACCATGTGCCTTATCTGATCAGCATGGCATTAATTGTATCCGGTATCGGTACCTTTATTCAGGCACGTCGCATCGGGCCTATCGGTGCCGGTATGGTGTGTGTGCAGGGAACCAGCTTTGCGTTTCTCAGCTCAGTACTGGCTGCCGGATTCATCGCCAAGTCTAATGGCGGCGGTCCTGAAGATATTCTTGCCATGATTTTTGGGGTCTGTTTTGTTGGTGCCTTCATCGAAATTATTCTCTCGCAGTTTATTGGCAAACTAGGCAAAATCATCACCCCAATCGTCACCGGTATTGTCGTCACAACGATTGGTATCTCATTGATTAAAGTCGGTATGACGGACTTAGCCGGTGGCGTTAAAGCTCCCGACTTTGCTCAGTGGCACAACCTGGCGTTGGGCGCTGTCGTCCTCGTGACCATTATTGCCCTGAACCGCTCCCGCAACCTGATGGTACGTCTGTCATCAATTCTGATTGGTATGGTAGTGGGCTACATCGTCGCGGCCGGTATGGGTATGGTGCATATAGAGAATGCGTTTAACCAACCACTGGTGAGCATTCCGGTGCCGTTCAAATATGGGTTTGACTTTGACTGGTACGCCTTTTTGCCAATCGCGGTGATTTACGCTATTACCGCGATTGAATCAACCGGAGACATCACGGCAAACTGCATCATTACCAAGCTGCCTCTTTCCGGGCCTAAGTATCTGAACCGGATTAAATCCGGGATCCTTGGTGATGGAGTGAACTCTATGATTGCCGCCGTGTTCAACACTTTTCCTAATACCACTTTCAGCCAGAACAACAGTGTGATTCACCTGACGGGCATTGCCAGCCGACATGTCGGCTACTTTGTGGCGCTGATTCTGTGCGTGCTGGGATTGTTTCCTATCATCGGCGGGATCCTGACCACCATTCCTAAACCTGTGATTGGCGGTGCGACTCTGGTGATGTTTGGTACTGTGGCCGCAGCTGGTATCAAAATCATTGCCAACGAGCATCTGGATCGTCGTAACCTGATGATTCTGGCCGTCTCTTTTGGTATTGGCCTCGGCGTTATGCTGGTTCCGGAAGTGATGCAAGAGATGCCAAAACTACTGCAAAGCGTGTTTGGTTCACCCGTCACGACCAGTGGTATTGCAGCCATCATCATGACACTGGTGCTGCCGGAGGGCAAAGATCAGACAACCGCCAATCAACATCCAGCGGCGACAGTCAGCACGCCTCATCGGGAAAAACAAAGCATTGCATAAACACAGCAAGACTCGCGCTTATGCTTCCCCTGCCGCAACAAACAAAGGATGACCTCGGGCATCCTTTGTTTCCTATCTGCGCTGATTTTATATCAGCGCTCACTTCGCTTGTAACCGAACATTTTCCTTCTTCAGATTCCGTCACAACCAGGGTGTGCCTTTTTTGCTATTATTCGCTTTGATGCATTATCATCAGCAGGGTTCAGGATAAACCGCCAGGTCGGCCACACTCCCATTGAGCCCTGTCTGAGTACCGCTCAGCCCTGTTGCGCTTTTGCGGCTGGTTATCACTCAGTGACCGCCATATTTAATCCGTTTCTATGTCTTATCCGGTCAGTATTTCATGAAGTTATTCAGACAGTTAAGCTGGTTTTTCCGCCAGCATAAGTTTACTTACTCTATTGCCTTGCTGATGCTCTTTATCGTGGCCGTTCTCAATATGGCCATTCCATGGTTTATCGGCAACGCAATAGACAAACTATTGGCAACCAGAGATTTTTCACAAACAGAATTCTACCTGTTCGCTTTGCTCGGCGTCAGTATCCTGGTCTACCTGCTGCGCTATGGCTGGCGTCGTATGCTGTTTGGTACGTCTTATCAGCTTGGTAATATTTTGCGCGAGCGTTTTTACCAGCGTTTACTGCGCCAGGGACAAGCTTTTTACAACCTGCATTCCACCGGCGATCTGATGGCAAGAGCTACCAATGATATTGATGCGGTTGAAATGGCCGCCGGTGAAGGGATACTTTCAGGGTTCGACGGTCTGATGACTTTCATCCTGGTGCTAATCATGATGTTTGTCTTCATTGACTGGCAACTGGCTATCCTGGCCATTATTCCGTTTCCCTTTATGGGTTACGGTTTTTACCGCTTGTCGAATCGGATCCACCATCAGTTCAAGCAGACTCTCGATTCATTCTCAACCCTGAACGATCAGGCACAGCAGTCGGTTTCCGGCATCCGGATGATCAAATCCATGGGACGCGAATCTATCGAGAACGATAAATTCGCCAGTATTGCCGAGCAGGCCGCACAAACGACCTATAAAGTGCAGCGCTCTGAAGCCCTGTTTGATCCGATTATTCAGCTCAGCCTCGGCTCTGCACTGTTAATTGCGCTGTTGGTCGGCGGCTGGCAAATCAGTCAGGAACGTCTCAGCGTGGGTCAGTTGACCAGCTTTACCCTTTATCTGTCCGAGCTGATTTGGCCGATGTACGCCTTTGGATGGCTGATGAATATTCTACAACGTGGTAACGCCGCCGTCGGCCGACTGGAAGCGTTACTTAATCTGCCTGATTCCATCAGCGATCAGGGCAAGCAGGATGCCGCAGGGTATGATATTCACGTCGATCAGATGACCTTTCAATATCCGGATACGACTCAGCCTGCACTGCACAATATCTGTCTGCAAGTGAAGGAGAATCAGGTACTGGGCATTGCCGGTTCGACCGGGTCAGGCAAATCGACCCTGTTACAGTTGCTGATGCGCTACTGGGAAGCAGGTGAGGGAAGACTGGCAGTCGGACACACAGCGATTCATTCAATTCCCCTCACCCAATTGCGCAGCCTCTATGCTTACGTCCCTCAGGATGCTTTCCTGTTCAGTATGAGCATCATGGAGAATATTCGTATTGGCCGCTCTGACGCCAGCGATGAAGACGTGTATCAGGCCGCGCGCCTGGCCGCCATTCACGATGATATTCTGCAATTTCCCGACGGCTACCAGACTCTGGTCGGCGAACGCGGTGTCACCCTTTCCGGTGGTCAGCGTCAGCGTTTGTCCATCGCACGCGCGCTGATCAGCAACGCGCCGATTCTGGTACTGGATGATGCACTGTCAGCCGTCGATATCAAGACTGAAAAGGTCATTATTGAGCACCTGCAGCAGCGCCGTGAGCAGACGTTAATCATCGTCAGCCATCGCCTTTCTGCTATCGAGCAAGCTGACCAAATTGTCGTTATGGCGCATGGCGAAATTGTCGAACACGGCAATCATCACAGCCTGCTTGAACAGGATGGCTGGTACGCTCGGATGGCGGCCTATCAACAGATGGAACAAGCGCTGGAGAATGATCTGAAATGAGCACAGACAGTAAAAAATCCGTCACCAGTTCCGGCTCTCTGCGTATGCTGATGAGTTATGTTTTTGCAGAAAAAACACTGTTTATCAAAACTTTACTTCTGGTGGTACTCGCTACGGCTTTCGACGTACTCGGCCCGATGCTGAGTAAAGTCTTCATCGATGAATTTGTTATGCCTAACCACTATCCTACCGGACCTGTGGCTGGCGTCATTGCCCTGTTTATTTTCTCGGTTCTGGCCAGCACCTATCTGAAATACAAACAGACGCTGCGTTTTCTCGATATTGCCCTCAATGCGGTACTCGATATTCGCAAACGTCTGTTCAAACATGTGCTGACGCTGCCGGTAGCGTTTTTTGACTATGCCCGCACCGGCCAACTGGTCAGCCGGATCACCAATGACACCGAATCGCTCAAAGATATCTATGTGCAGTTTCTGTCGAGCATTCTCGGTAACTTAATCATGCTGCTCGGCATCCTGACCGCGATGGCGATTCTGGACGTTGACCTGATGCTGGTCGCCCTGACGCTGATACCGGCCGTTGTGACCCTAATTTACTTGTATCAGAAGTTTAGTGTGAAAGCGGTGACCGACAGCCGTCAGCTGCGCTCGGACATCAACGCCAATATGAACGAGTCCATCAGCGGTATGGCGGTGATTCAGTCCACCAACCAGCAAGGGGCGAAATATCAGCAGTTTCATGCCATCAATAATGCGTATTACACCACTCGTCTGAAAACGGTCACCGTCGGCTCACTGCTGTTGCGTCCGGCGATCAACCTGCTGAGCATTCTGATCCTCGGCGGCGTGGTGTGGTTCTTTGGGCTCAAAGTCGTAGAAGGTGTGGCTGAAGTCGGCGTCCTGTACGCCTATCTCAACTATCTTGGCCGTTTTACCGAACCACTGGTGGAAATTACCCAACGTTTCAGCCTCTATCAGCAAGCCATTGTCGCAGGTGATCGGGTCTATGAATTGCTGCAGCAACCGCCACACGCTCATCAACAGGCCCATCTTGATGCAATACCAAAAGGTGACCTGAGTGTAGACCAACTGGTGTTCAGTTATCAGCAGGATAAACCTGTGCTGCATGATGTAAACTTCACGATTAAATCGGGCGAGTTTTATGCCATTGTCGGCCATACCGGCAGCGGTAAATCGACATTGCTCAATTTGCTGCTCAGCTTTTATCAGCCACAATCAGGTTCGATTCGGATTGACGGCCACGAGCTGGAAGAGTATCACCAGCACGCGTTGCGCCAGGGTATCGGCTTCATTCCGCAAGAACCGTTCGTGCTGGCGACGACTGTGTTCGATAACATTGATATGGGTCGCGGTCTGTCTCAGCAGGCCGTCGAGCGCGCGGCACAACAAGCTCACTTACATGATGTAATCATTGAAATGCAGGATGGTTACCAAACTCAGCTCGGTGAGGGCGGATTAAGACTCTCCACCGGTCAGCGTCAGCAGCTGATCATCGCCCGCGCTCTGGCCGGCTCGCCGAAAATCCTGCTGCTGGATGAAGCGACAGCCAACATCGACAGTGAAACCGAGCAAGTAGTACAAAGAGCGCTCAATGAACTGCGCGGACAGGTCAGCATGATTGTGGTCGCGCACCGTCTGTCTACCATTCATCACGCCGACAGCATCATGGTGCTGGATAAAGGTCACCTGATAGAGCAAGGTAATCATCAGCAACTGATGCATATTGAACACGGCCGTTACCGTGCGATGTACCAGTTACAGCAACAGGAACAGCGTGTGGCACAGGCCGAACAAGCGACTTGCCCTGGCTGAATGATGTATGGATGACCGGCAAAACCGAACAGCGGCAACGAACAAATGTCCCGGCTTTACACTGTAAAAGCCGGTCACTCGCAACCCTCAGAGGCTCGGTCAGCCGCAACTCCCTCAGCAAGCCCTTGCCTGTACAATAATACCGCATTCAAGGGCTGTCCCCATTGCGGCCGTGCCAGTTTTTGATACAGTCTGTCGACCAAATCCATGACTCAGTGTATCCAAACAATGGAAGAAATTTATTTCGCAGGCGGCTGTCTGTGGGGCGTGCAGGAATTTATTCGTCACCTGCCGGGCGTCATTCATACCGAAGCCGGTCGTGCTAATGGCACCGCCAGCGATACTGCCGGCGAGTATGACGGTTATTCAGAGTGCGTGCGCACCCAATTCGACCCGTCCCAAGTATCAGTCACGCAGCTGATGGGCTATTTCTTTGAAATCATTGACCCTTATAGTGTCAATAAACAAGGTATCGATGTCGGTGAAAAGTATCGTACCGGCGTATACAGTGTCAATCCGCAGCATTTAGAGCTGGCGGCAGAGTTCATCGCAGCACGGGAGGATGCCGATAAGATTATGGTGGAAATTCTGCCACTGACCAATTTCGTCAAGAGCGATGAGGAACATCAGGATCGTCTCACCTTGCATCCTGGTGACTACTGCCATATTCCGCTCGATCTGCTGCATAAATACCGAAAAGCGGATTAAGCAATAAAAGCTTATTAAATCAGTAACATTTGTGTAAGAGAGCAAGGATAAATTGGAAACCGCTTAAGCATTCGTCTTGTTTACGCATACTCCATTAAAGGTCCATGTCCTTTTCCACACCACTATATTCGGTACACGCCAGTTTTCACTGGCGTTTTTTTTGCCGTTTTCTGTTCGCGGAAAACAGTCCTCTCTGCACACATACCGAACGTATGAAAGGTCAATTGACTGGCAAAAATGACCACAGCAGATAACACGCGCTGAACAGCACCAAAGCAATCCAGGCCGCTGCTTTCATCAAACGAATTGACCGTACAATATCCTCAGCTTCAATGGCCCGTTTGGCATCACCTATCCAAGGTTTAGCGACCCATTCACCAAAATATTGATTCGGGCCACCAAGACGAATACCAAGCGCACCGGCAACCGCTGCTTCCGACCAGGCGCAGTTCGGGCTTTTATGTTGATAACGGTCACGCCAGCCAATGACAAACGCCGCTTTATAATCCTGTTTCTGTAACCAGGCCGCAGCGCTGAACAACAGCCAGGTTAGTCGGGCAGGAATGAAATTGGCCACATCGTCAATCCGGGCCGACACGCAGCCCAATTCACGATAACGCTCATTTCTATACCCGACCATGGAATCCAGCGTATTCACTGCTTTGTAAGCCATTGCCAGCGGTACGCCGCCGATAAACAGGTAAAACAGCGGTGCGATAATACCGTCTACCGTATTTTCCGCGACGGTTTCTACTGTGGCCCGGGTAATTTGTTCGTTATCCAGCGAACGCGTATCACGCCCCACAATATAAGAAAGCTTTATTCTTGCTTCAGCGATATCACCGCGCCGTAACGGTTCGAGCACATCCAGTGCGCAGTCCTGCAAACACTTGCCAGCTAATACCGTAAACGCCAGCCACAATTGCAGCACGCTGCCCGCTAACCAGTGAATTTGAAACACTGCCCAGATGGCGAACCAGGTGACCGCAGCACTGGCTCCGACTACCATAATCCACAGCAGTCCACCCGCTATATAGAGTTGCGCCGGGCTGGTAAACCAACGCCGCAGCATTTTCTCACTGCGACTGATGGTGTTGCCAATCCAGCGGATGGGATGCGGCCAGTTGACAGGATCGCCCAGCAGCACATCCAGAACAAAGGCGCCAATACAGACCGCCAGCGAAATCATTGCTTGCGACCCCGCGCGATCCACTGTTTGAGAATATCGGGCGACTGGGCAAAATGCAGATGCAAATACATGGCTAATGTATTGCCTTGCTGATAACCGCCATGCCATTCAGATAAGATTTCACCCTCGCGACGTTTACTCAGTACAAACGCTGTTGGCAAGTCCGATTCAAAGTCGGAGTAATGAAACTCGTGACCGCGTAACTCCTGCCCGGCTTTACATAGTAAAGTATCCGTTTTCGCCGCAGCGCAGCAGTACCCGAAGCGCTGCAACCTCGCCGTCATATGGCTGTGACCATCCAGTACGCCAGCCATCGCGTGCACGTTGTCTTCTTTGTCACGTAAGCTGCTGCCCAGATACATCAGGCCGCCACATTCGGCATAAATGGCCACGTTGGCCTGATGGGCACGTAAAATAGATTCACGCATCGACACGTTGGCAGCCAGCGTTTCGGCATACAACTCCGGATACCCGCCGCCCAGATAAACCATGTCGCACTCAGGCAATTGCGCATCATGCATCGGGCTGAAATAACACAGCGTGGCCCCGGTTTGTGCCAGCAGATCCAAATTGGATTGATAATAGAAGTTGAACGCCTGATCGCGCGCAATAGCGATAGTCAGCCCCGCACCAATCCCTGCCACACTAGCCAGCACACCGGGCTCTGTGCCCGCCTCATCCGACTGCGCTGTGGCCGCGGTTTGCGCCACTTCCAGCAACGCATCCATGTCGATGTACTCTTCCACCGCCGCTGCCAGCCGGTTCCACATCTCCGTCATGTCCGGTGATTCGTGTACCGTGACCAGGCCAAGGTGACGTGAAGGCAGTTCGACTTCCGCCAGTTTCGGCAAACGGCCCAATACACGCACATTACAATAAGTCTCCACCGCATTTTTCAGCAATTGGTAGTGGTTTTCGGTATTGACCTGGTTAAAGATGACGCCAGCAATATTGATGTCCTCAGCAAACAACTCAAAGCCTTTGACAATCGCCGCAGCCGAAGTCGACATAGCTTTACCGTCCAGCACCAGGATTACCGGACAGCCCAGAGTACGCGCCATACCGGCACTGCTGCAGTAATAAGGATCAGTGCCAAAGCCATCATAAAAGCCCATAACACCTTCGATAACAGCAATGTCTTTATCCACCGTTTGCTGCTGATAAAGAGCCCGCAATTCGCGTGGCGGCAGCATAAATTCATCCAGGTTGTGAGATTGCGTTCCCACCACTTTACTGTGCCACGCAGTATCAATGTAATCGGGTCCGACCTTAAACGGCTGGACTTTCAGTCCGCGCAGACATAACGCTTTGAGGATACCGAGTGTGGTGGTTGTTTTGCCGCTGCCGCTGTTGGTTCCGGCAATTAAAATTGCTGTCATAATTATGTTCCAGGATCATTACTTGTCCGCTAACGCCTTGTCGTATCAGCGATAAAGCCATCAGAAAGTGGCTAAACTACAGAGTTCAGGTAACGAGTTCAATCTTAAATACTGTACCGCAGGCGAAACTGCATCACATCAATACCATTGTTCATCTCTGGTCCGCTATATCACGCTTTAAGCCGATAAATTCTTTTCTTCCGTCAGTGGCAGTTGTACGCTACGCCGCTCAGGATTGAGCCGTTGGTGGAATCCCGGTTGTGCTATCCGGTACAGCTCCACATCCATGACAACGGATAAGATAAAGATTGAAGGTAAGTATGGCGAAAAGCGGACAACATGGTGGTAACGTACTGCAAATGGCAGAACAATTTAATCTCGACCCGACGAAGGTGATTGATTTTAGCGCAAATATCAATCCGCTCGGTATACCGCCGCAGGTTCGTGACGCGATTGTCAGCCAGTTGGATTGCCTGCAGCATTATCCGGACATCGAATACCTCAAGCTACACCAGTCACTCGCAACCCACCATGACTGCCCTGCTCACTGGGTGCTACCCGGTAACGGTGCGACCGAACTGATCTTTCTCTGGGCCCAATATGTCAAGCCTAAAACAGCGCTGCTGATTGAACCCAGCTTCGCCGAATATCGCCGCGCCCTGAGCCGGGTTGGCTGTGCGATCGACAATTATGTCTTACGTGAAGAGGACGGTTTTGCCGTCACTGAGCGCGTGCTGGATGCGCTGCACGGCGAACTGGACTGCCTGTTCATTTGCACGCCGAATAATCCGACCGGGCTGATGCCCGATCGTGAGTTATTAAGCGCGATTGTTGACCGCTGCCGGCAGCTCAATATACGCCTGTTCGTTGACGAGTCGTTTATTGATTTCATGCCAAATCAACCAAGCCTGAGCCAGTGTCTGGCAGATAATCCGCACCTGTACGTGCTGCGCTCGCTAACCAAATTTTATGCGCTGCCAGGCCTGCGGCTTGGCTATCTGCTTTCTGCCGATCAAACTTTGCTGGCTGAAATCAGGGACGAACGCGAACCGTGGACCATAAACGCTTTGGCTGCTCTGGCCGGCGAGATCTTGTTTGAAGATGACACCTATTGCCAGGCTACCTATCAATGGCTGGCACGAGAGCAGAAATACCTGCAAACGGAACTGGCCCGGTTTAAGCCGCTGCAACTGTTTGCGCCCAGTGCCAACTACCTGTTTTTCAAACATCTAAACCCTACTTCGTCACTGCAGCACGACCTGATGCGCCACGGCATTCTGATTCGCAGTTGCGCCAACTATATTGGCCTGAGTGATGCTTTTTATCGCGTTGCGATTAAATCCCATGCAGATAACCAGCGTCTGATTCACGCGCTGCAGAAGGTATTATCCCATGGCTGAAGCCCGTTGCCCGGCGTCGTGCGGTGAATTTATTCAAGGCTGGATTGGTGGCAGCGAAAAACTGATTTCCTGCCCGATTGACTGGTTTAGTACCGTGAGCGTCACTCAAGGCAATGCCGCCAGCAGCCGTCAGCGCCCGCGGATGAGGCAAGCGCTTGAGCTCGCCCTGCAATCTCTTGATATTCCGGCCAGTGAGAGTGATGGCCTTAAAATCGAATTCGACTCCACCATTCCGGTCGCTAAAGGCATGGCAAGCAGTACGGCGGATATTGCCGCCACCATCGCCGCCACCTATCGTCATTATCGCCAAGCCATATCCGAATCCGAACTGGCCGCGCTGTGCGTGCAAATCGAGCCCAGCGACAGCACCATGTTCAGCCGCTTCACCCTGTTTGATCATCACCGCGGAGCCGTGACTGAACAGTTCGATACGGTAAACAATCTTGATGTTCTGGTGCTGGAAAGCACACATCAGTTGTGTACCGCCAGCTATCACCGAATCGCGCGCCAGAACCAGCTGCAACGCTCCGGCGCTCAGCTACAACACTCGGTCGTGCAATTTGCACAAGCACTGCGCTCGCAGGATCTCTATCAACTTGGCCACGCCGCGACCACCAGCGCGATAGAAAGCCAACATATCATTGCCAAACCACAATTTTCTGCGCTATTACAACTGGTGGAAAAACATGATCTGTACGGGATCAACATTGCCCACAGTGGCACCACCGTCGGTCTGCTGTGCCATCGCTCAACGCACAATGTCGAGGCCGTGTGCGCCGAACTGAAAAACATGCCGGTGAACCGCGCCTATCCTCACACCCATTTGTGTAAAGTAATTGCCGGTGGAATCCGCTGATTTGCAGTTCAATACCCCCTCTTTTGCAGCGGTTTATATGAAATTCTGTTCTTTCTTTGCTAGCTTGATTAAGAGTCAACCACCGCAATTCTGCGCTTAAGGATTAAGGTAATATGAATCAGGTAGACATGCAGCAAACCGGGTTTGAAACCGTATTCAGACATTCCAAAGATGGCCTTGCCATCTTTAAAGACGGCGTCTTCGTCGATTGTAATCAATCCATGCTGGAGTTGGTGGGCTTACAAACAAAAGAACAATTTCTTGGCCTGACTCCATTCGACTTCTCACCGGAATATCAATTTGATGGCCGAACTTCGGTAGAAAAAGGCATGGAATACATCAACCGCTGTTACGAGGAAGGTAGTGTACGTTTTGAATGGATACACCAAAAATTAACTGGCGAGCCATTTTGGTGTGAAGTCATAATCACCAAAATGGTATTGAATGGTGATGTGGTTGTCCATGCTAACTGGCGCAATATCACTGAGAAAAAAGATCTTGAATTAAAACTGGCGGAACAGAAAAAAACCTTTGAAACCCTGTTTAATGAATCCTTGGATGGTCTGAGCATTTTCGACGCCAACCAGCACTATATCGACTGTAATCAAGCCATTCTCGACATGCTCGGTTTTACCAGGAAGGAAGAGGTCATTGGCCTGCACCCGACAGACATCTCACCAGAATTTCAGGCCAACGGTCGCTCCTCAAAAACGATGGCAGACGCAAAGATACAAAATTTAATGAACGAAGGCAGCGATAGGTTTGAGTGGATACACCGCAAAGTTGACGGCACGCTGTTTTGGACAGAAGTCATCATCACCAAAGTGAGATTAAATGCCTCAGACGCAGTTTACGCCGTTGTTCGGGATATTTCTGAAAAAAAACAGTTAGAACTGCAGCTTTATGAACGCAATGCCGAACTAGACCAATCCAATAACGAACTTGCACAGATGCTCAAAGACCTGCAGCAAACACAAGATCAACTGATTGAGTCCGAGAAGCTGGCCAGTTTAGGCGTTCTGGTGGCTGGAGTGTCACATGAAATCAATACGCCGGTCAGTGTGGGACTAATGGGAATTACCCAGCTAATGGAAGAAAATGAAGCCATACGCAAGCGGTATCAAAACGGCGAACTGGATGAATCTGTCTTTGAGGAGTTTCTTGCCACCAGTAGCGATCTGTCTAAAATCGTGCATAAAAACCTGGACCGCACCGCACAACTTATTCGCGGATTCAAACAAATTGCCGTTGATCAGACCAGCCAGGAAGAACGTAGCATCAACCTCAAGCAGTATCTGGAAGAAATTGTCTTCAGCCTCAGTTCCGTTACGCGCAAGGCGAATGCGACCATCACTATCGACTGTGATCCGCACTTTAATGTCATTACCCATCCCGGCCTTATTTCTCAGGTACTCACCAACCTGATTGTCAACTCGATACAACATGGGTTTATTGGCAGAGATCACGGCAAGATTGCGATAACGGTCCGTGATAACGGCGACAACACTTTTGTGCTGACATACCAAGACGACGGCAAAGGGATCAGCAAACAAAACTTATCTAAAATTTTTGATCCATTCTTCACGACCAGTGGCGGCACGGGGCTCGGGGCTCGGGCTTAATGTTACCTACAATATCGTCAAAAACGCACTGCATGGCTCTATCGAGTGCTGCAGTCAGGAAAATGAAGGCGTCAAGTTTACCATTCACTTTAAAGTCAAAGAAAGAGTGTAGGGCCGGCCCCAAAGCGTGGTCGGCGAAAGCAAGCAACACTACTAACATCAAACGTATGTAGCAACGTAGACATCCAAATAATCATTGATATCATAGTCACGAATCACTTCTTCTTCCGGTGCTTCACCGGGTTGCCCGGTACGCAACACCAGGCGCGTTGAGGTATTACGCTCTCGAATCCACTTAACCAGCTCCAGTCCGGCATGATCACTCTCCATCACCACATCCACCAGAGCAAGGGCAATATCGGAATGCTGCTCAAACAAATGCTTCGCTTCTTGCGCCGAGCGCGCTTTCAGAAACTCCAGAGGCCGGCTATCGACTAATACCCGCTTTAACACCATTTCAGATACGGTGATAACGTCATCCTCATCATCAATCAACGCCACTTTCCAGGGCAACTGCGTAGCTTCCTGTCTTGCATTACTTATCTGAGTCGATGAATCATCAGCAAGGGCTTTTTTCGAGAACAATGGATTCGGCATAACGTGCACCTGAAACGTCAATTACAACCAGCTAAAACTTCCTAAATTATAGTTTGCCCAAGAAAAAGCGTCTAACTATCGCCACTACACTAAATACGCACCTGTTGTACCAGGCAACGATGCTAGCTCTAGATGAATAGCTTGGTGACATCAGTTCAAGCGACTGATCACGATGTGAAAAAGCCAGAAGTCGTTGATTTCCTGCGCAATGATATCGTAGTAGCAATGAAGGTACGCCCTAGTAATACGTATACTTAATTGGGCCAGGGCGTGACGTCACCGTGGGGTGATCGGTACCGCGTGTCAATCAACAGCATCGGTTTTTATGCCAGTCAGCCAGAACGAAAAACGAACAGATGAGGATACACATAGGAGTGTATATTGTCACAATTGAAAGGTATAAATTGTAAAGAAGGAAAAGCTTGGAGCGGGCAGCGGGAATCGAACCCGCATCATCAGCTTGGAAGGCTGAGGTAATAGCCATTATACGATGCCCGCGCATCGAAGTGATGGAGTTACTATGCCACAACCATGGAAAAAGAAAACCGTTTTTTATCAAATCCAGACTGTTTGCATAGTTAATAATCAATTAAACATCAATTGGTTAGCTTTTAGACGTACCGCACAGTTTTTCTAAGATTACTGATTTAAAGCTTAGTTACCGGTTTAGAACTTAATCACCGCTATACAGATGAGTCGCCACTTTTCTTTGCCACTCCAGAGAGCGGTTCCGTAACGCTGAAGGCAAACGTGTTCGCTCATCGTCACCCTAATATTTCATCTGCATACCCTTCCGGCTTCCTGACTCCCCAGATATTTTCATCGCTAACAAATAGGGCTACTCTAGATTTACCCATTGACTGCCTGACTGATTATGCAACCTTTACCTGTTCTGCCTGACGATTACTATCTGACTAACTTCCATAAGCTGCTCTCACATGCGCTGGAGTGGTATGCGGACTTACTGCGACCGGCAGAGCTTGAATGGTGTCACGACTTTCACCGTCTGAGCCACGACGCACAGTGCATGCTGGTTCGCCTGCTATCTCGAAAGGGGCAGTGGTTTCGCAGCGATAAGCTCAACTATGCAGAAATAAGTCACCAGGCAAATGCACTGAATGAACTTGCCCGGGCAGGTTTTATCAGCCTCAATCCTGAGCTAGATGCCGTGGTGGTCGCCCGGGAGCTCCTCACTAAAGCGGACATTGTGACGCTCTATCCACAGCTGGGCAGATCATTACGCAAGCCGCAGCTTATCGAAGCCTTGAAGGTAGCGCCGATCGAAAATGTACCAGAACTGAGCTTTGACATTATCCATCTCAATCAGAGTGACATTATTGAGCTGTTGTTGATCTTGTTTTTCGCCAATACACGACAAACCTTCGCGCAATTTGTCCTCGATGACCTGGGTTTAAACAACTTTGAGAGTTATCCGCTGAGTAAAGAACGTCGCTTCTTTCAAACCCGTCAGCAGGTAGACCACCTGTTCGTATTGCGCCGTATCCAGGCACATTACGATGCACACCCCAAGCCCGATGAAACGATGTTAGACAAGCTGTTATCGCAACTTCCTCAACCTGGTATACATGCTTATATCGAGCGGCGCAGACAGCACCAGTTAAACCAGATCGCACGCGACTATGAACGTCAGCAATGTCTGGATAAAGCACTCGCCATTTACCAGCAAACCGAAGTGATTCCATCACGTGAGCGTCAGGCTCGTATCTATGAAAAACTTGAGCAAACGCAGCCAATGCGCGACGTTGTTGAAACCATGTTTGCACAACCGCTCAATTACTCTGAATACGAAATCGCTCTAAAACTGCACAAACGCCTGCTGCGCCTCGAAGGCCATAAAGTGGCGCGGGAAAGTAAACCTGTCTACCCTACCCGCCAGTTACAACTCGACCTGACACAGCAACGGGTCGAATTAGCGGTCAAGCAACAATTAGAGAGTGAAGGTTATCAGGTTTATTATCTGGAGAACCAGTTTCTGAATACGCTGTTTGGCCTCACGTTCTGGGACGCGATATTTGCTCCTGTAGAGGGCGCTTTCATCAACCGTTATCAATATCGCCCGCTCGATCTCTATCACAGCGATTTTGTCAGCAAACGTAAATTCTGGATAGAACAGGCCATCACCCGCCTGCGTAATGAAGGCGTCATGCCATTGTGGGCGCTTTGGCAAACTAAATTCTCGCTGGCTAACCCATTTGTGTTTTGGGCCGGATGGGATAAGACCTTGTTTGAACTTACTGATCAGTGTATTGAACCTGACATCCTGGCCGGATTATTCGAGATAATGCTCAGTGATTTAAAACTCTATCGCAATGGCATGCCCGACTTGATTGCCTTTAAAGAAGGTCAGTTTGAATGGATTGAAGTGAAAGGCCCGGGCGACAAATTGCAGGACAATCAATGGCGCTGGATGGCCCGGTTTGAGCAACTCAAAGTGCCGTTTTCTGTCTGCTACGTAAATCACTAAATGCAGAAAAAAATGGTGATCTTTGTCGCTTTTTGCTTTAATTACTGCACGATTAATCAATAAGTTAGCCGAATGAAATTAAGAAAATTATTCGTCGTTGCGTTGGTGCCTTTGTTCTACGGCTGTGCAGTGTTGGCCGGTTTTAACTTCGATCAGATGTTTGGTGATGAAGAGGTCCGCGCTCGACAAGCGCCGATTGAATCAGCCCAGGCGCATTTCTTTCTCGATCAGGTCAAACCGATCATTGATAAACGCTGTGTGGTTTGTCATGCCTGTTACGATGCTCCCTGTCAGCTTAAAATGTCTTCTGTCGAAGGTATCGACCGTGGTGGCAGTAAAGACATGGTTTACCATGGTACCCGTCTGACGGCAGCGACACCGACCCGTTTGTTTGAGGATGCCCAACTGACCGAAGAATGGCGCGACTTCAACTTTCATCCGGTGCTTAATGAGCGCATCCAGTCACCTGAGGCCAACATTCAGGCCGGTCTGATGGCTCGTATGCTCAAGCAAAAAGAGCTGCATCCGTTACCTCAGCAGGATCAATTGGAAGGCTTCGATTTCTCAATTGATCGTGAGCAACAATGTGTCACACTTGAAGAGCACGAGGCTTACCAGAAAGATTATCCGAACTGGGGAATGCCGTTTGGTATGCCAAACCTGGAGTCCTCGGAATACAATACTCTGATGACCTGGCTGAAAAATGGCGGCGTGATGAATGAACATATCCCGCTGACGATGGAACAACAGGCATTGGTCAATCATTACGAAAGTCTGTTTAATCAAGATTTGCTTAAGAACCGTGTTGTCGGTCGTTACATTTACGAACACCTGTTCCTGTCACACCTTTATTTTTCCGACATCACCAAACCAGGCGAAACCCCTCGCTTCTTTAATCTGGTCCGCTCTGCAACACCACCCGGACAACCGGTTAAACGTATCAGTACGCGGCGCCCATATGACGATCCGGGAGTTGACCGTGTTTACTACCGCCTGATCCCAGAGCAAGGCACCACGGTGGATAAAACCCACATGCCGTACGCACTGAACATGGAACGCATGAAACACTGGCGTGAATGGTTTATCGATGCGGATTATAAAGTCACCGCGTTGCCAAGCTACGATCCTTCTGTGGCTGCCAACCCGATGACTTCATTTATCGAATTGCCGGTAAAAGCACGCTTTAAGTTCATGCTCGATAATGCACAGAACACCATTATGTCCTTCATCAAAGGCCCGGTGTGTCGTGGTCAGTTGGCGCTTAACGTGATTAATGATCGTTTCTGGGTCTTCTTCCTTGACCCGGACAAAGCAGACATGCCGGAGGTCAATGAGTTTTACCGCGATCAGGCTGAAAACCTCAAGCTGCCGGCAGAACTGGAAAGTAATACTCTGCCGCTCAGTAACTGGATCCGTTTCTCTAACCAGCAAGCCCATTATCTGGAAGCCAAATCCGAGTTTACCAACCGCTGGTTTAAAGACGGTAAACACCTGACGACCGATGTGATCTGGGATGGTAACGGCACGAACCCGAACGCAGCACTGACCATTATGCGTCATTTTGACAGTGCGTCGGTTGTACAGGGCCTGGTTGGCGAAAAACCCAAAACAGCCTGGGTGATTGACTACGCTCTGCTGGAACGTATCCACTACCTGCTGGTGGCAGGGTTTGACGTTTACGGTAACTTCGGACATCAGTTGATGACCCGTATGTTTATGGACTTCCTGCGTATGGAAGGCGAAAGTAACTTTGTCGCCCTGCTACCGCGCAGCATGCGTCACAAAGAGATGTCGAGCTGGTATGCGGACCAGAGCAAACAATTCTCAAACTTCCTGCTGCGTAACGTGAAACCGTTCGACCAGCCGACTCAGGTACAGTACAAGACCACTGACTACAAATCAGAGCTGTATGACAAGCTAATTGACAAAGTGCAGCCGGTACTGAGCCATCGTTACGATATTGTTGATACCGGATTTACATCTGCGCATGAAAAAGCGCTGGCCAGCATCAGTCATATCAAGGGAGAAGGTCTGCGTTCGATGCCGCAAATCATCATGGCGATGATTGATACTGACAACGGCCCGTCGCAACTTTTCACGATTCTGCACAAAAACGCGCACAGCAATATCTCTAGTTTATTTGACGAAGAGAACAATCGGGACTACAAAAATGATGATCTCACGATCGTACGCGGTGTGATCGGAAGCTATCCGGCTGCGTACCTAAGTCTCAAAGAAAGCGAGATTCCGGAACTTGTGCAGCGCCTACAGACACTAAATAGTGAAGACGACTACATCAAGCTTCTGGATCGGTTTGCAGTTCGTCGTAGTTCGCCACGCTTCTGGCCGTTCAGCGATAGAGTTCATGCCTGGTACAAACAACACCAGCCTATCGAATTCGGCCTGCTGGACTACAATAGATTTGAGAACCGATGATGAATCTCAACTCACGTTTAACTAACAGGAGGTGCGAGATGAACATTCGAGACAGTATTGATGCGCTGGAGCAGCAAATCTACGTGGCATGCTCTGAAGGGGATTTTGATACCGTCAATATGCTGGAACAAAAGCTCGAACGCCTGCGTGGCAAAGTAGAGCATCCATTTGACGAAGATCCCTATTCGCTTGAAGGCCGCACCTTTATGGATGATGACTGGCGTTAACTTTGCTGGGGCTTATTATCTCAATCAGCGGATATTCAGCTCACCAGCCTGTCTGGTAAGCATTCAGAGTAAAAATCCAGGTGTAGCGATACACCTGGATTTTTTTATGCGCCTGAACTGTGCATCCATGGTTTGGATAGACCGGAACTTATGTTTAACTGCTGTCGGCTAACTTATGTTTAACGGCTTTCGGCTATTGGCGGCGTTGGGATGACTAAAGTTATTCGCAGTATAACCCTGCGTTAACCCGCTCCCAGCACAGTCTGAACGTAACGGTTACGGCCCTGGCTTTTGGCCTGATACAGCGCCTGATCCGCTCCTTGATAGACTCCGGTCAGGGTTTCACTGCCATTAGGCGTCACAGTCACTACGCCCTGAGATAAGGTGACATGGCTGGCCACCGGGCTGAAATTATGTGGATAGTGAATATGTTCAATCGCGTCCTGCACCCTTTCCGCCGCAACGCGTGCGCTTTCCTGGTCGGTGTTGCTCAACATGATCACAAACTCTTCCCCGCCATAACGGCCAACGAATTCACCACTGCGACAGAACAGCTTGTTGGCTGCCTGAGCCAACGTGTGTAAACAGCGGTCGCCTTCAATGTGACCGTAGTTGTCATTAAACAATTTGAAGTGATCGACATCGAACAAAATCAACGACAGTGGCATATTATGACGCCCGTGCCAGGTCAGCATTTCACCCAGTTTTTCATCCATAAAACGGCGGTTAAACACTTTGGTCAGGCCATCTTCGTTGGCCTGATGCTGTAATTGCAGGTTCAGCTCTTCGAGCTTGGCTGACGTTCGTTTTAATTCCCGGCGCATACTGGCAATGCGCTGCATCGCCAGTAGTTTGGAGCTTAACACCAATTTATCAACGGGTTTGATAAGATAGTCATCGCCACCGGAGTCGATTCCTTTAGCGATCATGGAGGGTTCGTCATGACTACTGAGGAAAATAATCGGTACCCAATCCTGTTGATAGCGTTTCCGCAGCTCCTGAGCCACTTCAAATCCATCAATGTCCGGCATAGTGACATCGAGTAAGACCAGCTCGGGATCAAAACGCGCAAAAACCTCCATCGCTTCACGGCCGCTGGATGCAACTTCGACAGAGTGGCCCAGTTGCTTGAGGCGAATCGCGAGCTGCATGCGTTCTAACTGCACATCATCTACCAGTAGAATTCTCATCGATGAACCCGTGCTCACCATATTAACCTCTGTGCAATACCATTCAATGCTTAGCTATAACATAACTTTGTCACGCTTTCACTGCTTTATTTAGAGACTTGTATTGACATTTCGCCATAAGTTTTTAGCATTGCGGTTTTCATCAATGAGAACTTTTTCATGTCAGACACTACACAAACAGAAGCCCCACAAGTGGATCTGGATTCCATTTCTCCAGAATTGCGCCAGGTACTGGAATTTGATCAGGTACCAGAAGGTATGTTCCACATGGTGACTTCTATTCACGAAGTTTCCGAAGAAGCGGTGCGTGAAGCTTGGGATAGTCTGCCAGGCAGCGCGCAGAATATTCTCGATAACTTTGAACAGTTCCACGCGCTTATCTCTGTAAGCCAGGCATTTGCCGGCATCAACGTAATGGAAGAGTTCCCGACTCTGAACCTGCCTAAAGATATGACCGAGCAGGACAAGGAAGAGTACCGTGCCCAGTTGCTTGACCAGGTACTGCATAACTGTGTGAAAGACATGGTTAAACAGATCAAAAAAGCACGCCGCGATCCAATCCTGAAACGCGACTTCAAAGAAGTATTCGACAAGTAAATTCAGCGTTTTCAGATGTAAATCGTTCCAAGCCCGCCACTGAGCGGGCTTTTTCATTGCATCGCTCTCTTTTTCATTGCAACACTATTTAGCGCTCGCCCTGCAAAACGGTGTCTGGCAGGCCGGCGAAATTTAGATTGTCAGCTCTCAAAAGCAGATCTGTTTGTTCGATCCAGATCAAAACTCTTTATTCTCAGGCTAGCATTCACCACAGAGCATGCTTTGCTAGCGATAAAGGTGAAAAAGTCGCAACGTACATGGAGAGCACATTGATGGAACCTATCCCGGGCTCAGCTCCTCAATCCCATAATAAGGTCCTCGATCTCATCGTAGTCGGAGGCGGTATTAATGGTGCAGGTATCGCTGCCGATGCTGCGGGGCGCGGGCTGAACGTGGGTCTTTACGATGCACAGGATTTTGCCGGCGCAACCTCATCAGCCAGTTCGAAGCTGATTCACGGCGGTCTGCGTTATCTTGAACAGTATGAGTTTCGCTTAGTGAGTGAGGCCCTTAGCGAGCGTGAAATTCTTTTAAAAAAAGCGCCGCACCTCATTAAGTCGATGCGCTTGCGCTTACCCCTGCGTCCGTCTCTTCGGCCTTCCTGGTTGCTGCGTGCCGGGCTGTTTTTGTATGACAGCCTCAGCCGCCGCAGTTCTTTGCCAGGTAGCCACAAAGTGCGTTTACCGGCCGGTACCGTCACCAAACCGGAACTCACAACCGGATTTGAATATTCCGACTGCTGGGCGGACGATGCGCGCCTGGTACTGGCCAATGTTATGCAAGCCAAAGAAATGGGCAGTGAAGTGATCAACTATTGCCGGGTCGTCGGTGCGAAACGTAACGGCTCCATATGGGAAGTTGAACTGTTCGATGAACGTCATCAGCGTTCATTTAACCGCGAGTGCCGGGTATTGGTGAATGCAACCGGCCCTTGGGTACGCAGCTTTTTTCATGATCACCTGCACCTCAGTTCCCCTTACGGTATCCGACTGGTGAAAGGGTCGCATATTATTGTCCCCAAGATTCACTCCGAACCCTACGCCTACGTGCTGCAAAACCTCGACAAGCGACTGGTTGTGGTGGTCCCTTATCTCGACAAATATTCGATGATTGGCACGACCGACGTGGAATACCAGGGCGATCCGCGTCAGGTCAGGATTTCCGACGATGAGAAGCAGTACCTGATCGACGTCGTGAACCAGCACTTTGTTAAAAGCATCTGCAAAAACGATATCATTCATGAATTTAGCGGTGTGCGTCCCCTGCTGGATGATGAGGCTGTCACACCACAACGCATCACCCGTGACTACACTCTGGCATTTGATAACAAGGACAACCAGGCCCCGCTCTTATCTGTTTTTGGTGGCAAGCTAACCACTTACCGTAAACTGGCCGAAATCGCGATGCATCAACTTCAACCCTGTTTCCCACACATGAAACCGGACTGGACCAGTCAGGCGCCACTGCCTGGTGGAGAAGAGTTTAATTTCCATCGCCTGCTGAGAGAATGCAAACAACGCTATCCGTTTATCGGTGAAAGTTTACTGGAACGTTGGCTCAACGCTTACGGCAGCCGTATCCGTAGTTTACTCGCCGGAGTCTGTCAGCCAGAAGATCTGGGCCAGGCTTTCAGCCCGTCCCTGTATCAGATAGAAGTCGATTATCTGGCGGAACATGAATGGGTGTTCAGCGCAGAAGACCTTTTCTGGCGCCGCACCAAGCTCGGGTTGGATCATGATGAACAAACCATTGAGCTGGTTGAACGTTACCTGAAAAAGCGCCGTCATCGGTTAAGAACCAATCTCAAGGCCGTCAGTTAAATCTGGCTCTGAAGTGTCCCACCTTTAAGCCTTTCCACCAAGCTTCAGAAACAAAAGACCTCACTGTCGAAGAAAACAGTCACTGTTGAAGCAAACAGTCACTGTTGAAGTAAACAAGCAGTGAAGTCTTTCGCTTTTTAGGGCGATACAAATTCAGCCCTCCAGGCCTGCACCGCTATCGTATTACTTTAGCGACACGGCAGCTGGCCACATATCAGGCTTTACTCGCCGCCAGAGTGCGGTTTTGGCACAGTTTGGCCAACTTGCCACACAACACAATAATCACAGCGCCCAGCAGCACAGGTGTAATCAGGAATGACCAACTTTGACCTGTCAGCATGATCAACAGCGGATTCGCTCCAGCAGGCGGATGCGTGGTTTTGGTCACCAGCATCGCAGAGATGGCCAGCCCGGTTGCACACGCCAAGCTCCAGGGCTCAACCGGTACAAAATGCACAAACACTAAGCCAATCGTTGCCGTGATCAGGTGGCCGATAATGACGTTTTTTGGTTGCGCTAACGGACTGTCCGGTACCCCAAATACCAACACTGCCGTTGCACCAAATGGTGCCATTAGCCACAGACCATGACCACTCCATGCATCTGCATAGGATAAGACTCCAATCGCGAATGTCGCCGCGATACCAGCCAATAACGCTGATTTTATATGATTCATTTTTTGCTTCCTTTAGGTAGACCACTCTGTCTGCCAGCAAGAGTAGACAAAGTGGTCTACCTGTGTCAAGATACTTTTATCCACAAATTTGGTGCTGATTAATCAGGACATTAAAAGGAAATCTCCGATGAATGATAAACGAGAGTTGTTAATTGAAACCGCTCTGACCCTGTTTTACCGCCACGGGATCCGCGCGGTAGGCATCAATGAAGTGCTCAAACAGTCCGGTATCGCCAAAAAAACGCTTTATCACCATTTCGCTGGTAAAGAAGAACTGATCGCAGCCGCACTGGAGCATCGTGACACGTTATTTTTTGACTGGTTAAGCGCAGAAATGGCACAGTACTCACCGGGGCTGCCTGCCATCAGAGGATTATTCACTGCCTTGGATCGCTGGTTACATGGCGAGGTTGAGCAGCTGAGTCCCTTCCGTGGCTGCTTTTTTATCAATACCGTAGTGGAGTATGGGCAGGAAGCTGAAGGGCTCAGAGAAACTTGCCAGCAGCATAAACAGAAAGTTCGCACCCTGATTCAATCCTGCCTTACACAACAACAGCAAGCGCAGCCAGGTCTGCTCGATACTCTGTGTCTGTTGAAAGAAGGCGCGATAGTGACTGCTCAGGTCAATAACGACAGCAACGCCGCCCGTGCCTGCCTGCCGTTATTAGAAAGTCTGCTGAGTGAAGCCTGAATCTTGAACAAGCAGTAAAGATCCGCCTTCCAGCAGGCGGTTAAGCCCGGCCTCAGTGACAGATTTCGTAGGTGGTCATCGCTTTGATCGGGACCCGAAAGCTGGAGATGTGCGACAAAACATAAGAGTGGTGATGGCGAATCAGCTCTGCCGAAGCATGCGGTTTATCGTGCGTAGTATGGGCATCGGTGGCCACAATGATCGAGTAACCCAAAGCTGCCGCACGTCTGGCACTGGTATCGACACAAAAATCAGAAGCGTAGCCGCACACAATCAACTCATCCACATCCTGCTCTTCGAGCAGAACCCGCAGATCGGTATGGTGAAATGAATCTGGCGTGGTTTTACGCACAAACAGATCGCCGTCTTCGGTCTGGATATCATGCTGGAGTTGCCAGCCTTCACTGTCATACTTCAACTGGGCATACTCCGGCTCTTCGTGCTGAACAAAGATAACCGGGTAACCTTTCGTTCTGGCCCAGGAACTCAAAGTATTAATATTACGCACCACCTCTTTCGCGGCATACGGCTTGGGCTCCTGCTCAAACAGAGACTCCTGAACATCAATAATCAATAGCGCTTTGTTTTTCATTTTCCACCCCCTGTCACGGGCATTCCCCTCGCCTTCATGTTGGCAAGTAATACAAACTTCCATCTCAAGCATACGCTACGCAGAGGATTTCTTCACGGCTGAGTTTTATTCCAGTCATACTCCATCTGGTGCGCCGTTTGCTCTGCCAGTGCCAGCGATGCCAGTTTCGATACCAGATACAAACTCATATCAATGCCAGCAGATATGCCCCCCGACGTGGTAATCCGCTCATCAGCAACAACCCAGCGGCACTTTTGTTTGACATCCAGTTGCGGAAACCTCGCTTTAAGATCAGCGATGTCTTCCCAATGGGTGGTGACCGGATGGTCAGTCAGAACTCCCGCCTGAGCGAGCAGAAATGCGCCGGTACACACGGAGGCCACCTGGCTGGCCTGTGCAGAGACGCGTCGAATCCAGTCGATCACTGCCGGCTTTTCCAGTTCAAAAGTGTGCACCCCACCGACCACGATCAATAAATCAATCTGCGGATGATCAGCAAAACTGAAATGAGGGTTAACCAGAAAGTTGCCGCGCGCATTCACTAGCGCATCATTCTGAGCCACAAAAAAAATATTCCAGTCATTCCTGGCCAAGCGTTTAGCCGTGCTGAAAACTTCAAACGGGCCGGAGAAGTCCAATACTTCGGCCTCATCATAGATGTAGATACCAATATTCATTCTGACAGCCTGCTTAAAGGAGAATTTCGGTGGTCACTTGCGTTTTGACCGAGTTGGCAATGAAACAGTTCTCGTGAGATTGATGATGCATTTTTTCCAGCATCTCGATACTGGGTTGTGATTGACCGGAAAAGACAATTTTGGGCCTCAGCACCACTTTGGTCAGAGCTTCCCGACCCTGCTCGTTTTTTTCCAGTGTCCCGACTGCATTATCCTGATACGACTCGACCACAAAGCGCTTTTTTGCCGCAATCGACAAAAAGACCAGCATATGACAACTGGATAACGCCGCAATCATCGCTTCTTCCGGGTCAACGTTGGCGGCAACCGAATAAGGCAGCGGCACCACATCCGGTGACGCGGAAGCGGCGACCTTGGCTCCCCCGTCAAACTGCCATTCATGGCCGCGACTGTATTTATTATCACTAAAAATTTCATCAGCTTGACGCTGCCACGTAACCGTAGCGGTGTGTTGAGACATGAATACTCCAAAATAATGATGATATGCAACCTTTCCATCGTCGCACTCTGTTCACCATATACCCATTCCGGTGAAATGTTAAATAAATTCAGGCCGATAAAATACCGGTTTGAAAGAGACGCAGATATTCTGCCAGAGCCAGCTTGTCTGCGCGGGTATCGACCCAATCCGGATTGATCGAGCGCCAGAATACCTCATCCGCTTCATGACAACCTATTTCGCCCTGCCAGGCAGGAATGACATAGTAGTGCAGTAATTGCAGTTCGTTGGTTGGATGGTACAGGGAACAGAGATAGACAGACTCCATTGGCGTTATCGCCAACTCCTCCAGCAACTCTCGGGCCAGCGCCTCTTGCTGGCTTTCCCCCGCCTCAATGTGTCCGCCTGGTATTGCCACCAGGTTAGGGTCACAGGTTTTTTCTGCCGAACGTTTTTCCAGCAGCACCTGATTGTCTTTCACGACCAGAAAAGAGACGCATTGAAACACTTCCATGACTTTGTCCGTCCCATAATCAATAGAGAATATACAGATCTGGCTCACGCCATCCCGGGTTGAAAACGAGTCCATCCAAACAGGAGCATGCCAGCAAATGACGCCCAGACGAATGTCGCCAGACTGAGCGTCCAAAACAGGTTGTAACGATAACTGAAGTAATAAGCCGACAACAAGTATGCGGCGTAAGGGATGAGAGAATATAATCCAAACAGTATAGTAACGCGCAGATCATCCATACTGCGCTCTGTGCCAACAATATAATGGGCAATCAGAGCAAAGGTCGGAAACAGCGGTACCAGGCCGGAAATAAAAAAACTTTTACTTTTCGACAACAGAGCAATCAACAGAACAGCAAATGCTCCCAATAAGCACTTAACGAACAACGCCAACATCCTACATCCTTTTACCCAACTGAGTTACCGTCAATATAAAAGGTACTGACACAATCACCATCCCCAATTCTCATCAGGTGAGAAAATATTGCCTAAATCCGGAGCCGGCGAAGATACGTCAAAACGTCAGTACTTCCACTGTCCGCGCTCATCAACCACGAGTTTGCCCTTGTGCTTCACTCGCAGAACTCCAGAATCAAAAACCTGGTATTCGTACCCTTTATTCTGAAAATGATAGCCCAGGAAACGGCACGGTGTTTTCTTGTCACCACACAGCAGATGCATCGTCTCTCCCGTAAGCTCAATTTCTTCAGCGCTGCGTTTAGAACGGCCATGATAAGTGACATTGTCACAGGTCACTTGTCCTTCTCCACAATGGGAAGTAATCGTCACGACGTAATTTGTCGTGGTCAAAGTACCGGCCAAAGACGGCAATGAGATTGAAAGCAACAGCGCTCCCACCATGCCGGCACACTTACCTAAACGGGCTTTTCGCGCCATATCCGCCACCTAATTCTCACTTAATTTGCCACCGGAGCAATACCACTCTGGCCGGTGGTTATTTCAGCCATTCCAACGCCTGTTGGTAATCTTCAAAAAATTTCACTTCACCGGACATAAACCAGCCCGCCAGTTTGGCAGCTTTTTCCTGCCAGCCAGGCCTGCCGTACAGCGCGATCTTATCAAAATCAGCGCCATGGTTGAGGCCCAGCTTAAAATCATCCCAGGCGGCTCTCAGCTCCCAACCATCCAACTCAGTGGCATCGAGCAATACTCTGACTTTCGGTTCATTGACCTTAATCAGCGCGGCTTCTAACATCGGGGTCATTGCCTGGTAATCACGGTGTGTTAATGTGCCAAACGCTTTGATGGTGACAAAAAATTCGTCATCCACGCGATCCAACCCAATTGAAATACCGTGTCTTTGAACATTCATAACGCCCTCCCGCCGTGAAAAAATCAGCATTATTTGGCCAGCTCCACCCAGGTTCCCTGAGTTAACAGCTCTAAGTCTTTAGAGTGTAGTTCAAACAATGAATTAGGCGTGCCCGCTGCAGCCCAGATGGCTTCGTAACATTGCAGGGAAGGATCCAGAATCGTGGTCACTTTAGCGTGGTGGGCAACAGGCGGTACACCGCCGATGGCATAGCCGACCTTTTCGCGCACAAAATCGGCATCCGCTTTTCCCAGTTTGATACCGGTCGCCTGTTCTACTTTCTTGGTGCACACCATATTGGCGCCTGAAGCAACAATCAGAACCGGATCTCCGGTTTGCTTGTCTTTAAAAATAAGAGATTTGGCGATCTGCCCAATTGAGCAACCAACCGCTTCTGCAGCCTCGGCAGCGGTACGCGTGGAAGCCGGCATCTGTTTCACTACAAACTGCTGCCCGTGCTGAGACAGAAAATCCTGTACTCGCTGTGACGAGGCCTTTAACTCGAGACTCATAACCCTTTCCTTGTTGATATGAACCTACACAACATAACGCGGGAATAAGTCGCGGGCAAGCCGTGAGCCATGTTAGTTTTTCGTCAAACGATACAATGCTTTGTTCCTGATATCAGGAACTTGGCCAACAGATCGTTTCAGTCTATGACGGACAAAGCATGACCGCCATTATGCTAAGGTACAGGAACCCAGGGCTTAAGTTCCACCACATTGCCCTCAGGATCGTGCAGATAGATCGAGCGCCCGTAACCCTGAGCGCCATAGCGCTTGGCAAAATCAGAATGCTGCACACCATGGTTGTCTAAATACGCCACCAGCTCTTTTTCATTACGCGGCGTAATCTGCAGACAAAAATGGTCCATATTGCGTCCGTCTTGTTGCGGTGGTTTACCGCCCTCTTTTCCTAATGGACTGTCGACCGTCACAATGTCAATTAACGCGTTTCCGGCGCGCAGTTGAGTCAGCCCCTCAGGCAACTCACGCTCAACCGGACAACCAAGCACATCACGATAAAAATTCAGCATCTGCTCCAGCTGTGTGGTTCGTAGCACGACATGATCAAGCCCTTGTATCTCTATCATGGTCAATTCTCCGTTCCGTTCTCAGTGTTATTGTACGTATACCTGCGGCACACCTAGCTGTATTGCAATCAAGTATTAGGTCAAAGTGAACAAGCAATCGTTCAAAAAAACAAGCAACAGATTAAGTAAAGCAAAGAAAATTCATTCGCCAAACTGGCCGAAATCACTACAATATCAGCTCACCGAAACAAGCTCCGCCTATCGAGCATTTATTCACGGCTGGTAAGACTCATTAGTCACTTACGATGAAACAAATAATTCACTTACGATGAAATTAAGTAAACGCCTCAAACGACTGGAAAGCCAGGTACACCATCACTACGACCACATCTGGGATTGCTGCTGCGACCATGGTCTACTCGGTGCCGCGCTGCTTGAGCGCCAGGCGGGCGGACAAATACACTTTGTTGATATCGTGCCGGACTTGATGACGTCATTACAGCAGCGCCTGACTACTTATTTTGGTCAAGAGTGGCCTTGTCAATGGCAGACCTACTGTATGGACGTTGCGCGGATTCCGGTAGCCGACATGCCCGGCTCACACCTGGTCATCATTGCCGGTGTCGGCGGTGACCTGATGTCAGATTTGATTGCAGCCATCTGCAGTGCCAATCCAAACACGCCGCTTGAGTTTCTGTTGTGTCCGGTTCACCACACGTACACGCTCAGAGAACAGCTACGCCATCTTAAATGTCATGTCATTAAAGAAACTCTGGTTGAGGACAACCAACGCTTTTACGAAATATTGCACCTGACGACGCACCATCAGCACGGCAATCAACCCCTGGTCAGTCTGACCGGAGACAGCTTATGGCGCACTGAGTGTGAATCCAGCCGACAGCTTGCCCACCGTTATCAACAAAAATTACTGACCCATTACGGGCGCATGCAACAAAGTAATCCGCAAAAAGTCGCGCCTATTTTAACCGCCTATCAATCGGTTGAAATTGCATGAGCGAACTCAACCGACTTGCCTGTATTTGGCTCATTGCTCTAGCACAAGGGTCATAAATTTGCTGTTGGGATCCGGTTGGTAATCGCCGAAAGGCTCACAATCAACAAAGCCATGTTTGGCGTACAAACCATGCGCTGCGCTAAAAAATGCTTGAGTGCCGGTTTCCAGGCTGAGCTGTTTAAAGCCTCTGGATTTCGCATCGGCTATAAGATGATTGAGGAGCTTCGTCGCTACCCCTTTGTTGCGCGCAGCACCGGAAGTACGCATCGATTTAATTTCGCCATGATCACAACTTAATGATTTGAGTGCCACACAACCAAGTACACTATTGCCTTCCGCTGCTGACCAGAAAGTAATGGAAGGGTGTTGTAACGCTTTGACATCGAGTGCATGGACACTTTCCGCCGGTGAGGTGGCATGCATATCGGCTAAATGCTCTTCCAGCAAACGAATGATGCCTGAGCCTTGTAAATCATCGATTTTTATTTCCACTATCACTTCCTTACAACTCTGGGCTTCGGATCGGATTACTTGCCCGGTTATCGGTGACTCACAACGTTTGGTCTATTCAGATGCCTGTGCCTGATATTAACGCATGTTCCTATATGCGCTATATATCGAAACATGCTGCTACCAGAACCTGTTATTTGATCAGTTGTAAAATGGGCTTAAAACTATCGTTGCGACAATCTTTCACCAGCTCGTACAAACACATTTCCACAGACGTTTTATGCGCACCAAGCGCGCACATCTTTTCGATACCTAACTGACGGTTAGCCTGACTGCGTGAAGAGATACAGTCTTGCACTACTTCTACCTGATAACCGCTTTGCAGTAAACCGGCCACTGTCTGATACACACAGATATGACTCTCGATGCCACACACCAGCCAGTATGATACCCCCGCGTGCATAATCGCTTCTGCAAACGGAGCTTCAGTGCCTGCACAAAAATGGAATTTTTGAATCGGATGCTGACCCGGCGCCAATAACTCACGAATTTCCGCAACGGTTTCGCCGAGTTTATCGGGGTTCTGCTCCAGCCATATCACGGGCAGCCCCAGAATTTGCGCCCCTTTAATCAATTTGGCTGTTGCGTCCAGTACCGCTTGGCTATCGTCAACCAGTCGCGCCAGCCTGCCTTGAACATCAACCACGATCAAACCGGTATTTTCTTTGACTAGCATGATTTAACTACCTACTGAAACATTCATCCAACACTGATTCCCTTATGGCTGGGTCACAAGTCCAGGATATCCGTAAGACAATGCACCACCGGTCCGGCATAAGTGCTGGTAAATGGCTGATGACCCGGGTTGTACCAGATGGTCTGCAAACCAGCTTCAGCGGCGGGTAAAATATCATTTTCCAGCGTATCACCGACCATGGTGACAGCAGCGGGAACCGCGTTCAAACGCTCGATAATCATGTGGTAGAACAGCGGCGTTCCTTTCGAAACGCCGAGAGTCTGTTTACAGAAATAGCCCTGGATATAATCATCCAGACCAACACGTAAAAATGCATTTCGAACATCTGCTTCAACCGAGTTCTCTGCGTTGGTGGCAATATAGATCTCCGCGCGCTGACTCAGACGGCGCAACGTTTCCAACGCATGCGGCGTTGCTTCTACTTGTGGCCAATCACACATTTTTCCCGGCAGTGAGGGGTTATCAATCATCAGAGTATCCCCCCAGTCAAACAGATAAATTCTACTCATCACTTTACCCTTGTCGCTTCTTACTCTGTGCTCTTTTTACTCTTTTCCCTTCATCTTGCAAGCCTGCCCTCTGGACACCTAAAACGGTTAGCTAAAGGCAGCCCGGCTAAAAGACTTCACCGCCCTGTTCAAGATACTCAATCTCTTCCGTGGTCGAAATCCGGCCAAGAATAGAGTTACGGTGTGGATAGCGACCGAAGCGGTCAATCACAACTTTATGTCTCACTTCAAAGTCCAGATTGCCTTGCTGACCGAGTTCAGAGTACAGATCGACCGCAGCAGCATGTATCAGGCGCGATTCACTATGCATAAACGGCATATAGAGAAAAACCTGCTCATCCCTGGTGAGCTGCTTATTGTAGCCTTTTTCTATCGCAAATTGAGACAATGCCAGAGCCAGCGGATCGTTAACAAAAGCTTCTCGCCTTCCCCGGAAGATATTTCGAGAAAACTGATCCAGTACGATCACTTCAGCCAGCGCGCCCTGCGGGCACTGGCGCCAATGGAATAACTCACCTTTCACAGCCTGCTCATGAAGCGGTAAAAAGCGGTCTCGGATTTGATCATCCAGTGCTGTATCTTTCTGCCACCACATTTCCGGCGTGATTTCATGAAACCAGAATGTCAGAACACTTTGATACATATCGAACTCCTTTAGTCACAACTGAAAGTATAGAACGTGTACAACTGTTCGCATTCACATGCTAATCACGTCTGTTAAGAGAAAAATTAAGAATCATAATCTGCTGTGGTCCTGCATCACCACCCAGATAAAGTTCACCTGTGTCACGAAATCCACCCAGCTCGTAACATCTTTTCGCCGCCGGATTTTTGCAGTTCACCGTGAGATAGATGGTATCGTACTGTGGATAATGCGCCGGTAAATAAACCGAGAGTAGTTGGACGGCCTGTTTGCCAAACCCCTGGCCCTGAAACAGTTCCGACACAAAGAATGCGCGTAATCCCAGACTGCCTGGCGCGGCAAACTGATACTGGGCGCTGTAGGTGGTATCAATCAGGAAGAAACCCACCACAGTGTCATTGAACAACATGACATGAGGATGAATGAAGTTATCAATATTCACCATGATATCTTCGATACACCCCACAAACTTGATCTGCTCGGGTGCCACCTGCAATTCGGCCACCTCAGCGAGGTGTTTCGGTTGCATCGGATGAAGGTTTAACACGTCTGATTACCGCCTACTTAACGTATGTTTATATAAACACTGTAGCCTAAACAATCAGTTAACATAACCCCACTATCCCATCAATGCGTTGAGCTGCGGGGTCACTTCACATAAATAACATTCTTTTCCAATCCGGTTGACGGTCGCCAAAACCGCACCCGAGTTCATTACCGCGCGGGCAAAAGCGTGCCGTGCTAAGGCGCTGAAAGTGCCTGATAACATAACGAGTATCAAAGCCACGCCAGGTATCAAAGCCAATGTACTCACTCACCGACCAGACATTAACCTCAGTTGATTGGAGCTGTTCTGATTCTTAAAGTGAACGCTTCTCCATGAGTAAACTAATACCCATAGAGATTCTCTGTTTTTAGTTCATTGAATTAGGGCTAGACTGTGGTTATGCCCGACCAAGCGGGTCTTAGAGGCGGTTGAACTTTCGGGCTTGTACAGAGTCCGAATAATTATCCCGAAAATTCAACCGCTTTTATAATGTCCAATAAACTAAGGAATCATCATGATTGAACAAGGACAAAACCTTCCTCAAGCCACTCTGAGCGAGCTGACTAAAGACGGAATGGTGAATCACGACGTCACAGAACTGTTTGCCGGCAAAAAAGTTGTGCTGTTTGCAGTACCAGGTGCCTTCACTCCGACCTGCTCTGAATCTCACCTGCCTGGTTACGTCGTACTGGCTGACAAACTGAAAGAAAAAGGCGTTGATCTGATCGCTTGTGTTGCCGTTAACGATGCGTTCGTTATGAAAGCATGGGGCGAGGCGCAAAATGCATCTGAGCTACTGATGCTGGCTGATGGCGATGCAAGCTTTACTAAAGCTCTGGGTCTGGAAATGGATACTGGCGCGTTCGGCGGTGTTCGTTCACAGCGTTACGCGATGATTGTGGAAAACGGTGTGGTCACGACTCTGAATGTTGAGCCACCTAAGTCGTTTGAAGTCAGCAAAGCAGAAACGATTCTTGCCGCGCTGTAATGACGCTCAGTGATGACAAAACACCAGGTCAGTGACCTGGTGTTTTTTATTGCTTTCAATGGTTATGCGCTATGACAACCTGCATCACCAACCAAAGATCCTTTATTGATCTGCAGGATGATGAACCCCGTCATATGTCTTTACATTGCCCAGTTCAAACGGGTTAACGCCTTCCAGACACGCCACATTGTAGCCATACTGAGTCGGATTTGAGCGGCGCTGGTGATGCGTATAAATACCACACACAGAACAGAAGAAGTGCTGAGCAGTTCGCGTACCAAACTGATACAGACGTAACGCTTCCTGACCCTTTACGATGCGCAGGTTCTCCAACGAGACCGACGCGACAATCGCACCACGACGCCGACACATTGAACAATCACAGCGACGTGGCTCCTCTATGCCGCGGGGTAAGGTCAACTCCAGCTCCACCGTGCCGCAATGGCAGCTTGCCGTGTGTTTCTCCCGGATCTGCGTTTCGCCAACTTGCTTAATCATCTGAAATTTCAGGCTCCATCATCCAACAGTTCAAGGCTGTATTATCCAGCAGCTCAAGGCTGTATTATCAGAAACTCAAGACTGCTTATCAAAAACCGCTACGCCTGGTGGCAAAGTCAGCCAACTCATTTTCTCACTGACCCACACATGCGCAGTCGGCTCGAATAAACGATCATCATCGAGATCAACCGGTCGTAACTTGAGTTTGATGACCTCCGGCTGAGCCGGATTGAGGTGATAAATGCGATTGCTGCAGCGAACGCAGGAGAAACCTAAATTATGATTACCACTTTCGGCAACTCGGCCCCATTCTGTCATTTCACCATTAAATTCAATATCTTTTGCCGCCACAATGGCCGTAATGCTGTACGGTGCGGTCGATAGTTTCTGGCATTCTTTACAGTGACAAGCCATGACTTTCATCGGTGCTGCGTGTAACTGATAAGTCACCTGACCACATTGGCAGGAGGCGTGAATCGGAAACTGCATAATCTTCTATTCCTTTGAGATGCACCTGGCGAAGCACGTCATGTGATGCCTGAGTGACGGGTAACGTAAAATTGAAGCACGTTATCATGGCGCAAAAGTTCCAATCCAACGACGGCTAATCGGTAAAAATAATGTTTCATTTTTAACAGATGCACAACCGGCAAAAACGCAATATTGTAAAAGCAAGCCCGCAAAGTGTGAGGCTAAGCATAAAAATAACGATTCAGAGGAAGTTTTATGAAAATATTGATTCAATATACACAGACTGGTATGTACAAAGACGATGCATGGGAAACACCAGCGTTACATCTTAAAGGCCAGCTGCATGCGGTTTCTCCTTCATACGCCGCACAGTTAATTAAACGTAACCAAGCAAGCCTGTTTACCGATGAAAACAAAAACGTGGTGATTAGCGCATAGTACAGAATAGTGCCCGACCGACCCTCGCCGGCATCTGCATCGGCTCAGTGTAGCAACGACGCTCAACCGTTTAACGCTGCATTCCAATTAGCCTGCCGATATCGACAAAGCACTGGGGTTCGATTGAGACCTCAGATAATGAAGACTTTCCAGGCAATATCAGCGTGTAAAAGTACCGCTCAGCAGCTGATATTGCCTTGCTTACCTCACTACTATTTCGCAGCAACCTCAACCTTCTTTCACCTCAACACGACTGCGCTTCATCACCATTTCGCCACGAAACCATTTCATTACTAAACTATTCCACGACGAAAGAATGTCCACGACGAAAGAATGTCCAAGACTAACGAATGGCCTCGCTGATATTATTCCACATCGATACGATCCCAAACGACAGATAGTAAAACGCACCACCATGATGGCAGTGCGTGACAGGTATTTGCTTTAAAAGGCTGCTTTCGGAAGCCAGAAAATGACTGGCATCTGGCGTGTCGTTTCGGCAGTCCGGATTAACAGTTACCTTTTTTGGCTTGACCCGGAGGACAAAATTGGCCGTGACCATCATGATGTCTGCCATCTGAGCCGACTCTGACGTCGACATCGTCTACCCGGCCTTCAACTCGAGTCAGCTGACAACCAAAAAGTGTAAAAGATACCATTGCGATCAGTAGATAGTTTCTCATTTCAAACTCTATTTGTTGTTATGGGGTTTAATACGAATCTTAGTACTGTATACGCAACAGTGAGTAGAATTGTTCTTTTTATGAAAAAAAATGGTGTTAATTATGAAAACAATAACTAAGCAGGGTTTGTGGTCACAATCGCTCATCAGGCAACACCATCGGGCAGCACGCTGCAACGATTAATCATCCTGCCTAGACTAATAATCTGCTCTAGAATACGAAGGCTGACCACCCAGACAATACCTGGCCAAATGATGGGTCTCTGCAAGAGTCTGGTACCAGTTGTTAAACACTAAATCGCACTGATTCAAAATCACTGAGCCAAACGGGTAGTGGCGATACTCAGCACACAGCGCCTGCAACTGCTGCGGATTCTGTAAAGGCTGACGAAATCGCATCGCCGTCAGATGAGCAGTAATTAGCTTATAGCGGGCATCGATGCTGGTTTGAAGGCCGGAAGCCTGCAGACCATCCCTTAATCTTTGGCGCAGAATGTCTAACTCATTACCGACCGGGTAACCTTGGATAACAATGCATGAAGGCGATGCAGTCACGCCGCGCAGTTCTAGCTGAATCGGATCCAGGCCGCGCAAAGCCCGATGAAACACGTCAACATAGGCTTGCGGGTCAATATCGCTGAGCTGAAAACCTTGCAGGCAAGAGATGACCGACAGCAAGGTAACATGCAGTTCATCGTTCGGATAATAGTATTGTTGTGGCTCGTGTTGACTAAGGTGATCAAGAAACTGACCAATCCGAGCCGCAACATCCGGGCTGTTGTCCGCTAAATAAGCCAGAGCGGTAATACCACGACGCGTGTCCGGCTGACCATTCAGATAAGGGTCGCATTGATACGAATTGCTGCTCACAGCGTCAGTAAACTGCTGCCACATCTGTTCGTATATGTCATTAACCACCCTGTTCTCCTTAGCTCACGGCCTACTTACTTTTACCTGCTTGCCTTTACCTGCTTACTTTAAGCAGCTCACCGTTAAGAGCGATAAAAGGTATCGATATATAACGCTTCAACTTTATCACGTGCCCACTGGGTTTTGCGCAAAAACTTCAGTGATGACTTGATGGAGGGTGAGTTGTAAAAACAGTTGATATTGACTTGTTCATACAGCTCCGGCCAACCGTAATGTTCGACCAGCTGTACTAAAATTTTTTCCAGAGTTACCCCGTGTAAAGGGTTATTAGGTTGAGCTTCACTCATGAGATATTTTCCGGCTAAAGGCAGGGATTGGTACACTATTGACGACGAATCGGCAATCAGCAGATATAAAAAAGGAGAGCATAAGCTCTCCTTCTCTTAAACCTGAACTGCTAATTACAGAGCAGCTTTCGCTTTTTCTACAAGAACAGCAAATGCTGCTTTGTCGAATACTGCGATGTCAGCAAGAATCTTACGGTCGATCTCGATAGATGCTTTCTTAAGACCGTTGATGAAACGGCTGTAAGATAGACCATTTTGACGAGAAGCCGCGTTGATACGTGCAATCCACAGTTGACGGAATTGACGTTTCTTGTTGCGACGGTCACGGTAAGCGTATTGACCAGCTTTAGTAACTGCTTGGAAAGCTACGCGGTAAACACGTGAACGTGCACCGTAGTAACCTTTAGCTTGTTTCAGAACTTTCTTATGACGTGCACGAGCTTGTACACCACGTTTTACGCGAGGCATTATGTCTCTCCTAAACTAAACGATAAATAAACTAAAAAGAATTAAGCGTATGGCAGCATACGGATTACTGCAGCCACTTCACATTTAGGAAGGATTGCATTAGGACGCAGCTGACGCTTGTTCTTAGTAGTACGCTTAGTCAGGATGTGACGTTTAGTAGCGTGCTTGTACTTAATACCACCAGCAGTTTTCTTGAAACGCTTAGCAGCACCTTTGTTGGTTTTCATCTTAGGCATGATGAATAACTCCGCATTGTAGTAGTTTAATAAACAACGTAATCAGGGCGAATAAAACCCAACCGTCTTACCCTTCTCAGGGGACGGCTGAGTCAATTACTTGTAAGCCGTTAATTACTTCTTCTTAGGGGCTAGCACCATGATCATCTGGCGACCTTCAATACGCGACGGGAAAGATTCCACAACAGCAATTTCTGCCGTGTCTTCTTTTAGTCGGTTCAGAACGTCAACACCGATGTCTTGGTGTGCCATCTCTCGGCCACGGAAGCGAATAGTTACTTTCACTTTGTTGCCTTCTTCAAGGAAACCAGTCAGGTTGCGTAGTTTTACCTGATAGTCTCCAATATCAGTCCCAGGACGGAATTTAACTTCCTTAATCTGGATCTGCTTTTGCTTCTTCTTCTGCTCTTTCTGAGCTTTACTCTTTTCGAAGAGGAACTTGCCATAGTCCATCACACGACAGACTGGTGGCTCGGCGTTAGGGCTGATCTCTACAAGATCCATACCAGCTTCTTCGGCCGCTGCTAGTGCTTCTTGGATCGAAACGATACCAACAGATTCACCGTCAGCGCCTGTTAAACGAACTTCACGAACGCCACGAATTTCACCGTTTAAACGGTGCTGGTTTTGTTTGGCCGGTACTTGGCCACGTCTTCCGCCTTTAATAGTTTATTCCTCCAGATTTAACTTACGGCTAGCAATCTCGGTCTGGATATAAGATACGAAGTCATCCAGTTTAAATTTACCAAGATCTTTACCTTTACGAGTACGTACTGCAATTTCACCGGCTTCCATTTCTTGGTCACCACAAACTAACATGTACGGTACACGCTTCAGAGTGTGTTCGCGAATTTTAAAGCCAATCTTCTCATTTCTCAAGTCCGCTTTTGCGCGAATGCCACATTTTTGTAGCTTTTGGGCCACTTCTTGAGCGTAATCAGATTGTTTGTCGGTAATATTCACAACAACAGCCTGTTCTGGTGCCAGCCAGGTCGGGAAGAAACCTGCATATTCTTCGATAAGAATACCAATGAAGCGTTCCAAAGAGCCCAAAATAGCTCGGTGAATCATAACCGGAACCAAACGCTCATTGTTTTCGCCGACGTAAGTCGCGCCCAATCGAGTTGGCAGGTTGAAATCGAGCTGCACAGTACCACATTGCCACGCACGGTCAAGACAATCATACAAAGTAAATTCAATCTTAGGTCCGTAGAACGCGCCTTCGCCCTCTTGAATTTCGTAAGCAATGTCCATTGCTTCCAGAGAATGTTTCAGTGCTTCTTCAGATTTATCCCAGATTTCATCGCTACCCACGCGTTTTTCAGGGCGAGTAGACAGTTTTACTGCGATGTTTTCAAAACCAAAAGTGGTGTATGTGTCGTAAACCATCTTGATGCAAGACGTCACTTCCTGTTGAATCTGATCTTCAGTACAGAAAATGTGTGCGTCATCCTGGGTAAAGCCACGCACACGCATAATGCCGTGCAGTGAACCCGATGGCTCGTTACGGTGACATGAACCGAATTCCGCCATACGCAGCGGCAGGTCACGGTACGATTTCAGACCTTGGTTAAAGATCTGTACGTGGCCAGGGCAGTTCATTGGCTTGATGGCGTAATCACGGTTCTCTGAATGGGTAGTAAACATCGCATCAGCGTATTTATCCCAGTGACCTGAACGTTCCCACAGAACGCGGTCCATCATCAGCGGGCCTTTCACTTCCTGGTAATCGTACTCAGTCAGTTTTTGACGAACGAAGACTTCCAGGTCACGGAAAATCGACCAGCCATTGTGGTGCCAGAACACCATACCCGGTGCTTCTTGCTGCATGTGGAACAGGTCAAGTTGCTTACCGATCTTACGGTGGTCACGCTTAGCAGCTTCTTCCAGACGTGTCAGGTGCGCTTTCAGCGCCTTCTTGTCATGGAAAGCAGTACCGTAGATACGTTGCAGCATCTTGTTGTTGCTGTCGCCGCGCCAGTAAGCACCTGCGATGTTCAGCAGCTTGAAGTTCTGACAGAAACCCATGTTTGGTACGTGAGGACCGCGACACATGTCGATGTATTCTTCATGGTGGTAAAGACCAGGACGGTCATCACGAGCTACGTTTTGGTCCAGGATTTCCATTTTGTATGGTTCCTGACGCGCTTCAAACGTATCACGCGCTTCCTGCCAGCTGACTTTCTTTTTCACAACCTGGTATTTGGTCTTTGCCAGTTCCATCATGCGAGCTTCGATCTTTTCCAGGTCTTCCTGAGACAGAGATTCTTCCAGATCAATATCGTAGTAAAAACCACTGTCGATCGTTGGACCAATCGCCATTTTTGCTTGTGGGTACAGCTGCTTCAGTGCATGACCAAGCAGGTGAGCACAAGAGTGACGAACAATTTCCAGACCGTCTACTTCATCTTTCGTGGTGATGATTTCAAGGCTTGCATCGTTTTCGATCAGATCGCACGCATCAACGCGTACGCCATCTACACGGCCGGCAATGGTCGCTTTCGCCAGACCAGGACCGATAGATTGAGCAACTTCAAAAGTAGAAACCGGGTTGTCAAATTGACGCTGACTGCCGTCAGGAAGAGTAATAATAGGCATGATATATCCCTACAGTGGTGTTGCATACCAAGCAACACTTGTTTGAATTTTGTGCTTTAAAATCAATAAATAATAAATCCAAGCACGCGAATTTTAAAACTTTGAGTCCCCATTTTGGCACAAATACGGATGCACCAGCCTGAGCACGAAAAAAGCATTCTAACTAATACAGATGAAATCTCAATGATATTCTGCGCTTAAGCGTCAATTTCATCCTATTGTCATCTGGTCAATGATGCCTGGTTATACCTCTGCCTGCCAGGCTCTTTACCCGGAGCTGAAGACTCATTAATTCAATTGTTCTATGCAAAACGTATCAAATGTTATACCCGTTCCTGATAGAACTTTCACAGTGTTGACTTTGAAAGAAACTACACTAAAGTTCGACCCTTCAAAATACGACAGGCAGACCCAACATCCATGCTCGGACTCTTCGCACTCCAGGTGACACTTTTTTCATTGTTTCCACTCTACTTCCTGTCTCAGGAAGGTCCCCTGCGCCGGGTCTCTTTTTACGTCTACATTTCACTGATACTGCTGATAGGCGGCTTCCTCGGTAATGTTTATTCGCTGTCGGTGTACCCGGGGATTGAAGTCTCCGGTGGCAGTTTGTGCTACGGTGCACTGATGATGACATCAGTGCTGTTTGTACTGATAGAGAAAGACTTACTGATCCTGCGTCATCTCATCCGCCTGGTGATCATCGTTGATCTGTTTAAAGTGTCGTTTTCGATGCTGGCTGAAAAAAGCCTGCTCAGTGATGGCATCATTAACCCGCACAACGTCTCTGCGGACCTGTTTGCTGTCTCGACGCCTTTTATTATTTTGGGTGGCATCCTGATCATCAGTGAGCTGTTTGTGCTGCTGTTTGCGTTTGAGCAGCTCAAGCGCCTCAACTTCAATCATCTGACCACGACTCTGCTCTACATCGCACTGTTTATTCTGGTGTTAGCGGCAGACGGAGTAGTGTTTCCGCTGATCGCATTTGGCTACAACGACCACGTTGTCGCCGTCATCGTGGGCAACCTGGCCGGAAAGCTGCTGACCGCCATTGCATTTAGCCTTCCCATCCTGCTGTTTGCGCTGTTTAAACGTCAGTCTTTTATTCATTACCTCGAGTCTGATAGCTTTCGCTGGAATTTGATGTTCAAAACCAGTACTCAGTTAATGGAAGAAATGTCGGAGAAAGAACATGAACTGAAACAGGCAGCAACCGTATTCCATAATTCGAACGAAGGCTTAGCGATCGTCAGTGATAACGGTCATCTGCTGCAAGCGAATGAAGCGTTCTGCCATATGGTTAGCATACAGAATCCCGGAGCAGAACTGGATAAAATTTCCGCCGCCAGCCTGTTTTACACGGACGGGCAACCTCTGGCATTAAACGAGCTGTTACGGGACGACTGGCGGGGTGAAGTTATCTTCGGGCCGGAAAGTCAGAATCAGGGCCTGCTGTCGATCACTAAGGTGCATTCAAACCAGGCAACGATGGCCACCTATGTTTTTTCGCTGGTTAACATCGACGAACAGAAGCGCATCCAGAATCAGTTGAATCATCTGGCGACCCATGACCCGTTGACTCAGTTGCCCAACCGCCGCGTGCTGGACACACAGTTGGCCGGGGTTGAAGGCAGTCCGGCAACCCTGGTCGTCATCGACCTGGACCATTTCAAGGATGTCAACGACAGTTACGGCCATACTGCCGGTGACAAAGTACTGGTGCAGGTCGCACATCGCCTGCTCGCCTCGCTCGGCACAGAAGCGCAGCTTGAATCGATCCTGTACCGTACCGGCGGCGATGAATTCGCGCTATTAGTGCAAGACAACGACATCGATCATATTCAGGCCATCATTGCTGCAATTCAGAAGCAGCTGACTCAGGCCATCTTGATTGGCAATAATACCTCCGTGTTCATATCAGCCACCTTAGGTGTCAGCTTTCAGAACAGCGGCGAACATCGCGATATGTTCCAGGAAGCCGATGCAGCCATGTATGAAGCGAAGCGTAACCAGCGCGGTACTTACGCCATCTATGAAGACAGACTGACTCAGCAGAGCCAACGCAAGTTACTGCTGAGTACCAAGCTTAAAGCCGCATTAGAGCAGCACCTGGTTCAGGTTTATTATCAGCCGCAATATAACACCACCCACCAGCAGTTGATTGGCGCAGAGGCTTTAGCACGCTGGCATGATGAAGAGCTAGGCTGGGTTTCCCCTACGGAGTTTGTGCCAGTTGCAGAAGAAACCGGACTGATTGAAACGCTGGGCGATTATGTATTAGAACGAGCCTGCCTGGACGCTGCGCAATGGCAGGCGCAGGGATATCGGCTGGATAAGATGTCGGTGAATGTCTCAGCCCACCAATTACGCTTTGGTCATTTTGCCGCTACCCTGCAGCGGGTGTTGAACAGCACTGGCTTTCCGGCCGCTAAACTTGAGCTGGAACTGACTGAATCAGCCTACATTGAGCGTAAAAACGATGCGCTTCATCTGCTGACTCAAATTAAGGCACTCGGTGTCAGACTGGCCATCGATGATTTTGGTACTGGCTACTCATCGCTCTCTTACCTGTCAAAGATGCCTTGCGACACATTGAAGATCGACCGCAGCTTTGTTATTCATGTGACCGATGATGAGGAGCAGGCGAATCTGACTTCCACCATTATCAAAATGGCACATGACCTGTCGCTGGTCATTGTGGTCGAAGGCGTCGAGACTGCGGAACAACTGCAATTTTTTGCCCGGCAAGGGTGCCAGCTTATCCAGGGGTACTACTATTCACCGCCGGTCGCGAAAGACAATTTCAGTGCTCTGCTCAGTAAACTGAACGTCGCATCTTATTAAAACTCAGGGCAAAGTCACGCACACTAAACCGGCTAATTTTTACTTAGCAACTCGGTTTAGTACTCCACAGATCGAGACGTACTGAAAAGATCAAGAGGATCTGAATTGCCGCGCCGGCCTTAACAAGTTGGCGCCAGCAAATTCGCGCTGCCCTGCCTACTGGATCCTATCTGCCCTGTTCTATCTGCAATAGCCATCGTAGCTGCGATTCTCCTGAACCGTTTTGTACAGGCAAAAAAAAGTCCGGAGCAAGGCCCCAGACTTTCTATACAAACTTAACAGATGATAAGCGCAGATTATGCGTCGTTACGACGACGGCTGTGACCACGTTCACCACGGTAGTTACCACGGTCATCGCCACCACGGTTGCGATCAAAGCGACGCTCGCCACCTTCACGGTTACCACGGTAACCACCACCTTCACGACGAGCACCGTTACCGCCTTCACGGTTACCACGGAAACCACCGTCACGACGACCACCACCGTTACCGCCTTCACGACGGCCACGAGACTCACGGAAGTCATCAAAATCACAAACTACCGCACCCACTTCTTTCTGACGGATACGCAGTTTACGCAGTTTTGAACTCACTTCGCTGGTCATGCTCTTAGGCAGCTGAACGAATGTGTGGCCCTGAGCCAGTTTGATCGCACCGATAGAACCTTTGGTCAGACCCAGTTCATTTGCAAGTGCGCCAACGATATCTTTAACCTGAACGCCTTGGTCACGACCCACTTGCAGCTGGTAAGTATCCCATTCAGTGTTAGCGAATTCACGACGGCCACCACGCTCACCGCGGTCACCACGATCGCCATTCTCACGACGCTCACGACGACGCAGCTTGTCACGCTCAAGCGCTTCCAGCATTGGGTCTTCACCAACGTAGAACAGCGGACGCTTACCTTGCTGACGTTTCAGCAGGATAGCCGCCAGAGTCGTTGCATCAATTTCCAGAGAAGCTTGCAGTTTTTCAACCAGCTCAGCGAATTTCTCCAGAGACGAGTGTGCTTTCTCTGCTTCCAGTTCGACTGCCAGCATGCTCAGGCGTGCTTCAGCAACCTTGTCACGGTGTGGCAGCTGGATTTCTTCCATTGAAGAACGAGTCACGCGCTCGATAGTACGCAGCATACGGATCTGGTTGGTACGAACCAGTAGGATCGCTTTACCTTTACGACCAGCACGGCCAGTACGACCGATACGGTGAATGTAAGATTCTACATCGAACGGGATGTCGTAGTTGAATACGTGCGTGATACGCGGCACGTCCAGACCACGAGCAACAACGTCAGTGGCAACCAGAATATCAATCACACCTTGTTTGATATGGTCAACCGTACGCTCACGCAGTGACTGAGGGATATCGCCGTGCAGTGCCGCCGCTTTAAAGCCACGTGCACACAGCCAATCAGCCAGACGTTCGGTATCCTGACGAGTACGCACGAATACGATAGATGCGTCAGTTTCTTCGGTTTCAAGCAGACGAGCCATCGCTTCGTCTTTCTCTACGCCCTTCACTACCCAGAATTGCTGCTCTACTTTAGCAACAGTCTGGTTAGAACCGGCAACGTCAACACGCGCTGGTTCACGCAGGAAGCGATCAACGATGTCTTTAACCATTGGAGGCATAGTGGCGGAGAACAGAACACGTTGTGCTGTCGCAGGAGCTTGTTCCATGATCCAGGTTACATCGTCAACGAAGCCCATTTTCAGCATTTCGTCCGCTTCATCCAGAACGAAAGTATGACATTCGTCCAGGTGCAGGCGTTCACGAGTAATCAGGTCTTTAACGCGGCCAGGAGTACCCACAACAATGTGAGCGCCTGATTTAAGAGCGCGCATTTGATCAACGATAGAGGCGCCACCGTAGATCTCAAGAACTTTCAGGCCTTTGATGTTTTGGCCAAGGTTTTTCACTTCTGCTGCAACCTGGATAGCCAGTTCACGAGTTGGTGCCATCACAATAGCCTGTGGCTTATGTTGTGACAGATCCAGTTTGTTCAGCAGAGGCAGAGAGAATGCCGCTGTTTTACCAGTACCGGTTTGCGCTTTACCCAGAGCATCACGGCCTTCCAGAAGCAAAGGAATTGCAGCAGCCTGAATTGGAGTCGGAGAAACGAAGCCCATTTCGTTCAGGGCGGAAAGGATGGCACTGTTAAGTGCTAAGTCACTAAATTGAATGACGTTTTCTTGCATGGGGATCCCACTAAAATAATGAATAACTAGGTCCCACGTGCTTTACCATTCCAACCAATCCAAGAAGTTGCTGATTCCGTTCAGTTGCTGATTCCATTCAGATGAGGACAAGTATTAAAAAGCAACAAGCCACTAGGGACATCTAAGGGAGGCGGATTATTCCCTAAATGCATAAAAAAAGCTACAAAAAATTGAAATTCATCACATAAATTTCTCTGTAGTGATAAAACTCTCGACAACTCGCGCGCTAATCGTCTCATTTGCAACCAATTCGTTTATTTTTACATCGCCACAGACCATGTAAATCGGCACGAAAGGCACGTTTTCGGTAGTAATCAGCCATAGCAATGATTTATAGTGTGCCCTATCAACCGAGTCAGATAGAAATAAGATGTTTCAAGATAATCCGCTACTAGCCCAACTCAAACAACAAATCCAAGAAAACCTGCCGAAGAAAGAAGGTCAGATCAAAGCCACTGATAAAGGTTTTGGTTTCCTTGAAGTCGACAGCAAAACCAGTTTCTTTATCCCGCCTCCGTACATGAAGAAATGTATGCATGGCGATAAAGTCGTGGCTATCATTCGCACTGAAAAAGAGCGTGAAGTCGCAGAGCCGCAAGAGCTGGTTGAACCTTCTCTGACGCGATTTATTGGTCGGGTACAACTGCACAAAGGCAAACTGAACGTTGCGCCGGATCACCCGCAACTAAAGAAAACACCGTTGAAAGCCAAAACGAAAAAAGGCCTCAACCCGGAGCAGTTTAAAGAAGGTGACTGGGTTGTCGCGCATCTGACTCGTCACCCACTTAAAGATGACAACGGTTTCTTCGTTGAAATCTCAGAAAAAATTACGGACGCGGATGACAAAATCGCACCTTGGTGGGTAACGCTGGCAGAAAATGACCTCCCAAACAGCGAACCAGCCGGGATTGACGAATGGCAACTGAAAGATGACGCCGATCTTGAGCGTATCGATCTGACTGATATGCCATTCGTTACTATCGATGGTGAGTCAACCAAAGATATGGATGACGCGCTGTACGCCAAGCAACTGGATAACGGTAGCTTTGAGCTGACCATTGCGATTGCCGATCCGACAGCCTATATCACGCCGGAAGATAACATGGACAAAGTAGCGCGTGAGCGTGGCTTTACTATTTATCTGCCAGGCCGCAACATCCCGATGCTACCGCGCGATCTGGCTGACGAGCTGTGTTCTCTGATCGAAAATCAGGTGCGCCCTGCCCTTTGCTGTAGCGTGACTGTCGATAAAGACGGCGTGATTGGTGATGATATTCGTTTCTTTGCTGCTAACATCAAATCGCACGCGCGTCTGGTTTACGATCACGTATCAGACTGGCTGGAAAATGGCAGCAGCGATGCGTGGCAGCCTGATGAAACCATCGCTGCCGTCGTGCGCGATCTGCACGCTTTTGCCCAGGCACGCGCGAACTGGCGTGAAACCCATGCCGTGGTCTTCCCGGATCGTCCGGACTACCGCTTTGAGCTGAGCGAAGACAACGATGTGATCGCGATTCACGCTGACTCTCGTCGCACTGCTAACCGTCTGGTTGAAGAATCCATGATCACCGCCAACATCTGTGCCGGTAAAACGTTGCAGGCTTCCTTTGGTACCGGCGTGTTCAACACTCACGCTGGCTTCAAACCAGAGAAACTGGCCGATGTTGTGGAACTGATGAACGAGCACGGCGCGGAAATCGATGCCGAAAATGTAGCAACTGTAGAAGGCTTTGCCGCGCTGCGCCGTTGGTTGTCTGCTCAGGAAACCGCTTACCTGGATAACCGTATCCGTAAGAGTCAGAGCTACAGTGAAATCGGCAACGAGCCGCTGCCGCATTTCGCCATGGGTCTGGACGTGTACGCGACCTGGACATCACCGATCCGTAAGTACGGCGATATGATCAACCATCGCATGCTGAAAGCTCACATCCTCGGTAAAGAGTCGGTACAAAAGCCTGACGAAACCGTTGGTGAAGAGCTGGCGCTGCATCGTAAACACCACAAAATTGCCGAACGCAATGTCGCAGACTGGCTGTACGCTCGCACTCTGGCTGAAGAGCCGGCCAAAGGCACGCGCTTTAACGCCGAGATCTTTGACATCAACCGCGCAGGCATGCGTGTCCGTCTGCTGGAAAATGGCGCCGCTGCCTTTATTCCTGGCGGCCTGATTCTGGACAACAAGCAGCGTCTGGAATGCAACGGCGAGCAAGGCACAGTATCGGTCGATAAAGAAGTGGTGTTCAAGCTGGGTGATACCCTGGAAGTTGTCCTGAATGAAGTCAACCAGGAGAACCGCAGCCTGATTGCAAAACCAACTCAGGTGTTTGCAGATCTGCCACAAGCAGAGCCAGCCGCTCATCAGGAACCTGCTGCTCAGGAACAGAGCACCGAGGCCTAAGCCCGCAATTAAGGGTTAAGAGAGTTAAGGGCATTCTGATTGAATGCCCTTTTTATTGCTTGCTTTTTGATTGCGGCCTGTTCAGCTCCAGAAATACGATTTCGGATCTTTTTCTATTTCACGGATCAGTGCAGTCAGATCGCCGCTTTTGGACAGATACGGATACGGCACCCACTCAGGAACTTCATTCTCATTGGAAGGCACATACAGCCCCCATAAGCTGTGGCTTTCTTCCCAAATCACTTTTGCCACCAGGCTGGTGTAATCGCAATGACTTGAATCGAGTTTGAAGTGGCTTTGAATAAAGTGCACGCCATTTTCTATTGGCTCAAACCCCGATTTGCCCAGTTCTGCAGGCAAACTCTGGTTACGGTTGGCGCATACGACCTCCGCCCGTCGTTCAATTTGACGCTGCAGTAAATTAATAACTGTCATGACTTCCTCAACGCCCAGATAAGCAAACCGGCCTTTAGTATCGCGCAAACTTACAACTATTACTATGATCTCAAAGTGTTTTGAGTATAACCTGTGCAAAGATTATTGATGTTTTCATCGCCGTTCAAGTAACGACATAAAAAGCCACTTGGATCCGTAACGCCTCAGATTATCTCTGCTTTTACGTCGGTATTCACAAAAATGTCACATCAGCGACATACCATAGCGCTTCGTCACTCATCGATTTTGGAGTTTATTTTATGTTACGGGTAGTGCTTGCCGCTGTTTACTCCCTTTGTTTATTTACTTCTTTTGCGCAAGCCAGTGAAATCAACGTCTCTGGTTCTACATCCGTCGCACGCCTAATGGACGTGCTGGCAGAAGAATACAACACCTCACATCCCGATACTTACATCGCGGTTCAAGGTGTCGGCTCTACAGCGGGAATTACGTTGCTGAAAAAAGGCGTCAGTGATATCGCGATGAGCTCGCGTTACCTGACGGAGAGTGAAGAAGAAGAAAACCTCGCTACTTTTACCATCGCGTTTGACGGCCTGGCTGTGGTCATCAACCGAGTAAACCCGGTCACCAACCTGACTCGTCAGCAACTGTACGACATCTATAAAGGCAATATTACCAACTGGAAACAGGTTGGCGGCCACGATCAAAAAATCGCAGTTGTGACACGTGAAGCCTCTTCCGGCACCCGTTACAGCTTTGAAAGCTTGCTTGGCCTGACTACCATCGTTAACGATCGTCTGGTATCTGACATCAACCCAAATAACCTGGTGGTCAACAGCAACAGCATGGTCAAAACCCTGGTCAACCATAACACTCAGGCGATTGGTTTCATCTCTACCGGTTCGGTCGATAAATCAGTTAAGGCCATCAGCTTCGAAGGTGTTACACCAAGCGCTGGCGCGATTGCTGAAAACAAATATGAGTTGTCGCGCCCGTTTCTGATTCTGCACTATTCCAACAAAGAGAATAAAGAAGTGAAAGCGTTTCTGGATTTCCTCCATTCACCGCGCGCCGTAGAGCGTATCGTTGAGTATGGTTATATTCCAGTGGCCAAATAACAGGCACAAAAAAGGAGAGCTGATGCTCTCCTTTTGTCTATCACAGGGATCAAAAATGCAACTGAATGACTGAAACCACTACACAACCAGGGCGGCGAATACCTTCGATCTCAACCTTGATTTCACGTTCGATTTCCAACCCTTTTTTAATAGGCGTCACTTTCGACAACGTGCTCACGGCACGCACTCGACTGTCAGACTTGACCGGGTACGGAAAACGCACAGAATTAAGGCCAATGTTCACCACCATTTTAGCGGTTGGGAACAGGGCATTCGCTTCATCGACGCTGTCAGTTAGTTTTGGTAACAATGACAGGGTCAGAAAACCATGGGCAATGGTCGTCTTAAACGGAGATTCCGCTTCAGCACGCTGTGGATCCGTGTGAATCCATTGCATATCTTCCGTGACAGCTCCAAATTGATTAATACGCTCTTGATCCACGAGCATCCAGTCACCCACATGGATCACTTCGCCAATTTGGGGCATCAGTTCATCGTACACTTCCTGAGCTTCGGGCTTCAGCACGATGGGCTCAGGCATTTGTACATCTTCATTCGCCGGATGAAACTCTTTCAACCAAGAAAACAGCTGGCGATTGTTGGCTTTGCCTAAGAACTCGTCCCAATATTCGCGCATAGCGGGAGTGACCCACTGCTTAGATTCAGCATGCTTTACTAAATTTTCCGCACGATGCTTAAATAAATCCGCGACTTTCATCAAAACCTCATTCTTAACTAAGAAGAATTGCTAACCCGCTAATTTTGAAGTACTTCACAGTAACCTGCAAATACTTTCGGGCGTACAAGCGTTTACTCAACCACTATTTCCCTATCAAATTCAACAACCTATTAATAAAACATTATTTTATTAGCATCTCAGCAAGTAGAGTGAAAACACCGTTTATGTGGACAATATTTAACCGCCAATTTTAATTCAGACCGCTTCCATAACTGTAGACAATCGTTACTCATTTACACCTGCTATCGTCTACTTAACGATAATCAACGCTGTTATCGCTCACAACTGCCCTGCTCAGCCATTGACATGCGGTGAGCGAACAATCTCTTCATCAACCCAGTGTAATAGCTTTTTGATCGCTTTCGACAGCACCTGATTTTGGCGTACGATATAACCCAGGCTCGCCGAGGGAAATGAAGGTAAAGGTGTGATATCCGACTGCAGGTTTAGCTTAGGATGCAGAGCAAAGTCCGGCACTATCGCAATACCAAAACCCGCTTCAGCCCAATCGATTTGCGCGTCCACACTACCGACTTCCATGATTCGGTAGTTCATCAGGCCCAGCTTACTTAACGCCGGATCAATCAGATCCCGGGTCCGGGTATCATGACCAAGCAAAATCAGAGTCGGCGCTTCAAGATTACCCACCGTTTCCCCACGTTGCCATTTATCGAGATTATTACCCAACGCACACCATTTCACCTGCTTCAGCTCGACAAAATGCAGCGGCTGACTCTCCTTCTGCGCCATCACAAAACCCAAATCGGCTTTGGCATTTTTGACCAGATCCGCCGCCTGAGAAGAAGTGGTATTGAGCAGGGTCAGATCGATGCCGGGAAACTCGGATTTGAACGACTGAAACGGGCTGATCAGCAGCCAGCGCGAGATAATATCACTGGCCGCTATCGTCATCGTCCCCTGACACAAGTCATTGATCGCATTCAAATCAGCCTGACAACTTTGCAGCTCCATCAAGGTGTTTTGCGCGCTCTTGAGCAAGCGCTCACCGGCCTGGGTCAACCGAAACGGATTACGTTCAATCAGCTTCACCCGGGTGGTTTGCTCGAGTTGTTTGATGTGCAGGCTGACATTGGGTTGGGTCATATGCAGTTCATTGGCCGTTTTACCAAAATGTTCCAGCCTGGCCAGGGTGACAAAGGTATTGAGCCAGTGCAGATCAAGCATCGCAAATCCTCTTAAATCAATTTGATTGCAGACCGCCTTTCACCTCACGGTCAATCGCGGGCAAAATATCCCGATATGGAATCCTTATCAAGTTAATAATAATAATTAATTTTTCTTATTCTTGCCGTCCCACTAGGATCAGTGCGTAACTTTTGAGGAGATAAAAACATGTCGTCTATCGTTGTTGTTGGTGCAAACTGGGGTGATGAAGGTAAAGGCCGTATCGTGGACTATTTAGCCGATAGCGCCGCAGCGAGCATCCGTTTCCAAGGCGGTAATAACGCCGGTCACACTGTAGTGAATGATCTGGGTACATTCAAACTGCACCAGTTGCCAAGCGGCGTGTTTAACCCAGGCTGTCTGGCGGTTCTTGGCCCTGGCATGGTCATCAGCCCTGCTCCGCTTTCTCAGGAAATCGAAGAAGTGAAAGCAGCCGGCGTTAACGTGAACCTATGTATTTCAGACCGTGCCACCCTGTGTCTGCCTATCCACGCACTGGAAGATACACTGGAAGAAGTTCGTCTGGGCGACGGCGCTTACGGCTCAACCCGTCAGGGTATTGCGCCGGCTTACGGCGACCGCGTGATGAAAAAAGGTATCCTGGTCGGCTGGCTGAAACAGCCGGAAGTCCTGCGCGAACGCATCCAGTTCATGCTGGACTGGAAACTGCCACAGCTAAAAGCCCTGTACCCGACGTTTGAATTTTCTCAGACCGCTCAAGAGATGACAGACTGGCTGCTGGAAGTGTCTGCGCCATGGCGTGACGCGATCTGCAATGTCAGTGAACCGCTGAAAGTACTGCAAGCCAAAGATCAAAACCTGCTGTTTGAAGCGCAGCTGGGTGCTGGTCGTGACCTGGTGTACGGTGAATACCCGTGGACAACATCATCAAACGTCACCGCAGCGTACGCTGGTCTGGGTAGCGGCCTGCCGGCTCTGCGTCCGGAGCGCGTGATCGCAGTCGCGAAATCATTCAGTTCATCAGTAGGCACCGGCACTCTGATCACTGCGATGGAAGAGCAGGACAACTTCCGTGAAGCGGCCAACGAATACGGCGCAGTAACGGGTCGTCCACGTGATATGGGTTACTTTGACGCAGTAGCAACCCGCAACGGTGTTGAGCTGCAAGCGGCCACTGAAGTCGCGCTGACCAAGCTGGACTGTCTGTCTGGTATGCAGGATCTGAAGATCTGTGTCAGCTACGACGGCGAGCACAGCGAAAACCCAATCTGGCCACAAACCTCTTCTCTGGCTCCGGTTTACGAGCAAATGGAAGGCTGGAATGAAGACATCACCGGCTGTCGCACCTTCGAAAGCCTGCCAAAAGCGGCGCAGCAATACGTACTGCGTGTCGAAGAGCTGATGGGTGTGCCAGTGAAGATGATCTCTGTCGGCCCTGAACGCGCCCAGATGATTTTGCGTTAATCGCGAAGTCTTCACCCAAGATAAAAATAGAAAGCTGGCTCCGTGAGTCAGCTTTTTTGTCTATGGCAATTTGGGCCTGTCAGCCATTCAGTGCAGTCCAAAGCGGCGTAAACGCTCCGGCTGGGATAAAAACGTCAAAAAACGGTTGTATATTGCCCACTTAGCACAAAAGTGTATTTACAAGACCAACCGCCACGCGTATGATTCACCGCACTTACGGAGAGATGGCTGAGTGGTTGAAAGCACCGGTCTTGAAAACCGGCGTACGTTAATAGCGTACCTAGGGTTCAAATCCCTATCTCTCCGCCACATTTAGATTTATCTTGGTTTTCAATAACTTAGATGAATAACAGAAAGGCGATGTTGACGTAAATGTTGACATCGCCTTTTTGCATTTTCAGCTATAAAAAATCGATGTGAGAACTTTACGAAAGAGGAAAAACATTGCGCAAGAATGGTTGAATCAATGGCCTAATGTAAATCTTTTTAAAGAAAAGTTATAGATTTACTTTATATGCAACATAATACCTATCGAACCATCAACTTTATTACCTTACATACGATGACCGCATTGATGCATTGTCACCAGTTGTATATCATTGGGGAAATTGTTACACAGGTTAGTGAGTTATGGAATTCAATGTACTGTTAGACAGCTCATTTTCTGATGTCTGTACGAAAAGTATAAGCCCTCAATGCAACAAGCATGTCCTGAGTATCGCAAATGATTTCGAGGAAGGAAGTTGGCGCCACAAAAATTTTCATATGTTTATATGGGATAATATTGCAGAAACATCTCTGTCGTCTCAGGAAAGAGAAGCTCTAATTAACAAGTCCTCATCTTTACTCACAGCCTCCGCAGCTAACCTAAGGTTGACAGACAAAGAAACTGACATTGGCAAAGGTAGTGAATTAGCCGAAATTTTCCTATACGGGATTATGAAGCACCATTATGGAGCTTTACCAGTAGTCCCCAAGATTTTCTATAAACAGAATGCTCAAGATAACGCAAAAGGTGCAGATAGTGTCCATCTAGTTGTGCATGATGATGATTTTTCCCTCTGGTTTGGCGAGGCCAAGTTCTACAAGTCAATCGAGAATGCAAGGCTAGGTTCCATAGTTACATCTGTAAAGAACTCCTTGAAGCCAGATAAGCTGAAGAAAGAGAACAGTATTGTCACAAACGTTAGCGATATCGATCACTTGATTACAAGCCCTGAATTGCGTCAGCGAATCAAAGATGCCTTGTCATCTAAAGTGTCATTGGACTCCATTAAACCCAAAATCCATATTCCCATTTTTATCCTTCATGAGTGCGAGGTTACTCAAGGCACAACCATGTGGTCAGAAGAATACCAAACGCAAGTTACGGATTACCACTTAGATAGAGCAAATGCTTATTTTGAGAAGCAGATATCAGAGATGAGCGATGTACACCTTTACGACCAAATAACCTTCCATATCATACTGTAAACCTCCCCTAAAATAGTGGCATACCTTTTTAGAGTTCTTCGGCGTAAACTGAGCCAATAAGGAGAACTTCTGATGAAAAAATCCCGTTACACAGAGTCACAGATCGTGAAGATC